>CAZRTU010000182.1:0-4356 GCA_964603075.1 uncultured bacterium | reverse complement strand
AGTTAACTCCAGTCTGTACGTAATGAATCTCGTCAATTAAACCATAATGGGGGCGGCTTGTCAAGTTTTTAAAAGGCTGGATTTGGGGTCGGTTTATTTTTTGCCTTTTGGTTTTATGAATTTTTACTTGACATTTTAGGGATTTACGATTATAATTGAAACGGAGGAGCTTAGATAGTTTAGTGGTCACGTTTAGATGGGGGGATTTATGATTGGCAACTTAATTATAATGGTTCTTTTGACATTTCTCTTTGATGGTAGTGTAGCCACAACCCAGAGATCCTTCTCACCATTTCTCAATCCAGCGGGAACCGCTCTATCACCAGGTCTCGAGCTTTCCTATGTAGGTAGTGTTAATGATATAGACACAACCCACAACATCGGTATTCTATTAGGAAACCTGGGTTTTGGCACTTCCATAATCAATCGTAATACGAATTATTATCTTGCCGGTTCTGCTCGTATAAATGACTGGCTATCTATAGGCTCGGAGTACAAATTTGGTGATATAAAGGGCTATTCAATTGGCACTATTATAAGACCTCACAGGTTTCTATCACTCGGGTTGGTGGGTGACAAGATAGAGAAGAGGTTTGTTTGGAAATCAGGAATTGGCATAAGACCCGGAACGGATAGGTTGACGGTGAGCCTTGACTACGATTATGATACCAAGGATGAGACTTCAGATTATCTGGTGGGTTTGAAGATAGAGCCCTTAGAAGGCATATTCTTGGAAGGCTATGGAAATGAAGATCAATGGAGAGCAGGGATTTCAATCTCGTTTGGGAAATTTGGAGTTGGTGGGGGATATGGAGAGACCGGAGATTTAAAAAATTATAATGCCGGAATCCTCTTCTCGAACGAGGTGTACCAAACCTTTTTGAAGCCCGAGCCTTCGTTAGCAGACTTTAAACTTGAAGGTTCTTACCCCGAAATAGAGATAAGCGAGTTTTTCTTTCAGACGATCGATGTACCATTTTACAAATTGATCAAGAGCATAAAGGAGCTCACTGAAAACGATGCCTGCAGTGGAATTATTTTGGAACTTAATAGGACGCGTATGTCCCTGAACAAATGGGAAGAGCTCAGAGATGAACTATCCCGATTCAGGTCGAAAGGCAAGAAGATATACGTATACTCGACGGATTATGGTATAGGCTCCCTCTATCTATCCTCTATTGCAGATTCAATATTCATTCATCCTTTAGGTGACGTGCTCATCCCGGGAATTCAGATCAGGAGAATGTACCTGAAAGGGACCATGGAAAAGATTGGTGTCAAAGCACAGGTAGAGAAGGTTGGCAAATTTAAATCAGCGCCTGAAACATTTGGGAGGACGGACATGTCCACACAGGACAGCCTACAATATATGGAGTTTTTGAAAGATGTATTTTACCCTATGGTGGAGACGATAGCAAGCGCAAGAGGCATGCCAAAAGACAGCCTACATAAATTAATAGATGAAGGCATCTTCTTTAACAGCGAAGAAGCAATAGAGGCGGGGTTGGTTGACGCAGCCCTGAGGAGGTGTGAGATTGATTCTATTCTTGAGACAAAGGCAAAGGAATTCAAAGATTTTGGTGTAGTAAATAGGGAGTGGAAGACATCCAAAGAGAAGATAGCCCTTGTTATTGCCGATGGTCTAATCATACAGGGAAAATCATCACAGGGTTATATAGGTTCCGATGATATGGTAAAGACACTTGAAAAGATAAGAGATGATAGAAGCATAAAGGCGGTCGTTTTGAGGGTAAATTCAGGTGGTGGAGATGGATTGGCTTCAGAGCTCATCACAGAGGTCCTGAAAGATATTGCCGAGAGGAAAGTCCTCGTCGTGTCGATGGGTGGGGTTGCAGGTTCGGGTGGCTACATGATAGCCATGCATGGAGATAAGATATATGCAGACAACTCAACACTTACCGGGTCAATTGGAGTCTTCTGGTTGGGTTTTGTATTTAAGGGGCTCTATGACAAACTTGGTATAACATGGGATATCCTGAAGCTGGGAGAGCATGCTGATGCACTGTCTGATATACACGAGTGGGATGAATATGAGCGCGAAAAGGTAAAGAGTTCTGTTAAGTGGTTCTATGATAGGTTTGTAGGAGAGGTTGCTTCTGCCAGGGATACTACCTGGGACTATATACATTCCATAGGAGAGGGAAGAGTCTGGAGTGCTATCAAGGGAAGAGAGCTGGGTCTCTTGGATGAGGTGGGTGGTCTGCTTGATGCCATTGATGAGGCTCAGAGTATGGCAGGCATCGAGGAGAGGGCTGTAGACGTCTATCCAAAACCCAGACCCGGAATAGGCTTCAGCATGGGAGGAAATATACCTATAGATTATCTGAAATCTCTTATGTCCCTTCTTTCCGCTGAATACCTCTACATGATCCCCTACATTGTTGATTTAGACGTTAAATAAGGTTCTTTACCAAAAGGGGTTAGTAGAATAATGTCCAGACTTTTGATAGTATCTAATAGACTACCCGTGACACTCGAGCGTAGGAAGGGCAAACTGCGATACCGCCACAGCATTGGTGGTCTTGCTACTGGTTTGAGTTCTTTTTACAATTTATACGATAGCACATGGATTGGTTGGTGCGGGGTTCCCTCAGATAGCATTGACAAATATGATAAGGTGGAGATAGAAAAGAGGCTTATGAAAGATTACCGTAACTATCCCGTCTTCCTATCGAGAAATGATATAAGGATGTACTATCACGGGTTCTCCAATAAAACAATATGGCCATTATTTCACTATTTTAACCAGTATACTGTCTACGACAGCAATTACTGGTTGTCATATAAACGTGCAAATAGACAATTCTGCAGTACGGTCCTTAAGGTTGCGAGGTCTGACGATATAATCTGGATACATGATTATCATCTTATGCTACTGCCTATGTATATAAGGGAAGAAATGCCCGATGCACAGATAGCCTTTTTCCTCCACATCCCCTTTCCCTCATTTGAGATATTCAGATTGCTCCCGTGGAGGAGAGAATTGTTGGATGGTATATTGGGAGCAGATCTTATAGGATTTCATACATATGACTATGTAAGACATTTTTTGAGTAGTGTGCGCCGTCTGTTGGGATATGAATATACGATGAACCTTATCACAACCCGCACGCGAATAGTTAGGGTCGATGCCTTCCCCATGGGTATTGACTACGATAGGTTTGCAAATTGTTCAGATGACAAACACGTTAGTAGGCAAGTCATGAAGATGCGTAGAAAGCTGGGAGATGCCCGGGTCATACTATCTGTGGACAGACTCGACTATACCAAAGGTATCCTGCAGCGCCTCGAGGCATTTGATCTTTTCCTGGATAGTCATCCAGAATATAAGGGCAAGGTCAGATTGGTAATGGTCGCTGTACCATCTCGAACCGGGGTCGAGACATACATGCAATTGAAGAGAGAGGTCGATGAGATGGTTGGCAGGATAAATGGAAAACATGGGACTTTTGAATGGGTGCCCGTCTGGTATCTCTATAGGAGTCTACCTTTTCATAGACTTGCGGCGCTTTATTGCCTTGCTGACGTTTGCCTGGTGACACCTCTAAGAGATGGGATGAACCTGATCGCAAAAGAGTTTGTTGCAAGCAAGACAGATGGGAGGGGTGTTCTAATATTGAGTGAGATGGCTGGGGCAGCCAAGGAATTGGGAGAGGCGATAATAGTGAATCCCAAAAATAAGGAGAAGGTCTCACAGGCTCTATATGATGCACTTTCTATGCCGGTCGAAGAACAGATAAGACGTAACAGTGTAATGCAGAAGAGACTCAAACGATATAATGTAATCAACTGGGCAAAAGATATCGTTGATAGATTGTCACGCACTAAGGTGTTACAAAAGAGACTCTTATCGAGGAGACTAACTAATACTATACAGGAGAAGATAGTTGAGGATTATAAAAAGGGTTCTGTAAGATTGCTTCTTTTGGATTACGATGGTACGATGGTTCCTTTCAGTCCGAGACCACAGAGAGCGAGACCCGATAGTGAGACGCTGGGCATCTTAAACGCGCTCGTAGATGACAAAAGGAATAGGGTAGTCATAGTGAGTGGAAGAGACAGAAAGACCCTTGACGAATGGCTTGGCCACCTTAATGCCGATGTTACTGCCGAGCACGGGGTCTGGATTAAGGAGAGAGGCAAGTGGAGGATGATAGAGGATCTGCGGAATGATTGGAAAGAAGAGATAAGACCCGTACTTGAATCCTACGTTGATAGGACCCCGGGTTCTTTTATAGAGGAAAAAGAGTGTTCGATTGTCTGGCACTATAGAAGAGCAGAACCGGAGCTTGCTTCAGTCAGGGTTGGTGAGCTTAGAGACGACCTTGACCCCCT
>CAZRTU010000181.1:0-4388 GCA_964603075.1 uncultured bacterium | reverse complement strand
TATATGGTTCGGGCGGACCCATTACCTTTGCTGTCGAGGCATATGTGGAAATCCGTCCGGGAGTAACAGTATACTCAGAATATCCCCTCCTGTGGCACAATAGATCGAGCATCACCCTGGGAGGAGTTCCTCCATATACCTGTTGGGTCGAGATCACATCAAACGATAACATTAAGGTCTTGGATAAAGAGGGAGAACAGGTCGAGTTAGAAACAATAAACCCAAAAAAATCTATATTCAAGGCAACTGGTGGAGAAACATATAAAATCCTAACCGTCAGATAGGTGGGGTCGAAGAGAACATAGAAGAATATGAAAAACCAACCCGCCATAGGTGGTGAATCTCTTCAGATCCCTATTGGAAAAGCAAATATTATCGCAAGGCTGACTTGCCTATCTGCCGACCTGTCTGCCCTACGGATCAGTTTGTTATTGATGTAGGACAGGCAAGGTTTTTACTGTGCCGAAGAGCTCGAAATGGTTGCCACAGGCTTTATGCCTGCGAATGAAGGCTGTAGGGTAAACCCTGTCCAAAAAACATAATAGAGAATCTAATTAACAATAATGATTCCATAATATCCTTAAGCGGTGATACATATGCAAGGGAAGTCGTATTCAAAAAAAGAAAAAAGTGGATGCTCAAATTTTTGTGGACATTTGGACTGCACGGCAAATTAGAAGAGAAAAAACCCCATCATCTCGTCGTTGACAGCGAGACATATCAGTCTCAGAAGACCACATCGAGCTGGTCAAGTGTATCCTTTTACTTCGGGCTCTTAGAAAGATAGGGGGTCCGGTGTGAACTCCTGACCCTTGTTGAAGATTACCTTTTACCATCAGGACGGTTGAGGAAAAAGAGAGTAAACGAAAAGGATGTCCCCTGGCTTATGAAGGTGTCATTTCATGATACTGCTGGAGGCAAATTAACAGCCAAGACTCTAAAGAAATATGCCTCTAAACTCAAAGAGACCTATGGTAAAAACGCCTACAGATATTTTGCCAAAACAGATATGCGGATTTTAAAGGAAAGAGGAGGGTGATTCAAATGAAGAAGGATAGTCTGGGACCCATCACTGGATTACAGACGACTATTGTCCGATTTGTCGGAGAGGATATAGAGCATAAAATCATGGAGAGTGTTGAAAAGATAAAAGATGCACACCCAAAAGAGGTTGCGGAGTGGCTAAAGGGCGCAATAGATAGACTGGATAAACTTGTCGATGAGAAGACGAGAACCAGGATAATGGAGGAGTGTGGTTTCAACTGCGCAAGGATCAACAGAACTCATATTGCCAGGGCAGGTGCTCGACGGAGGAGATTTAAGACATTGGATGAGTTCATTGAGGCTGAGCAGAAGAATCCCATGCAAGGAACGAGAATCGAAAGAGATGGAGACATAGTCTATCAGTACTATGAACCGCTATCTACCTTCAATGTGAGGTGCTACTGCGTTATCTGGAAGGGTCTGCCAAAGGATGAAAACGTCTCTCCTACCTGGTGTCAGTGTTCAAAGGGTTTTGTGATAAAGCTATGGGAGGCATACGTTGGCAGACCCGTGAAGGTAGAGCTTTTAGAGTCATGTATCTCTGGTGCAAATGAGTGCAGATTCAAAGTCTACCTAAAAGAAAACCCCTGAGATAATATTATACTGCCTGACGCATTAGCAATTGATTGAGAAGTCCCTAAATTTTACGGGCATACAAAACAAAGAATTGTGACAACTATGGGGAAGAAGCCTAAAAGGTCCTCAAAGAGTTTGATTGTTTCGAGCTTGATTCTTATTATTCTTATGATGGCGGCTTCATGCGCGATTTTTAAGAAAACGGACAGGGAAGGGATAAATGTCCTTGTCCTGGTCCCTCGTTATTACGGTGCAAACTTTTTCCTGCTTCAGGATGTGATTGAGGAGTACGGCTGGCATATCACTCTGACGGAAGGTGGAGATATTATATTAGTTGGACACACGGATTCCGCAGGGGCAGGTTCTTTTGACGTCTGCCTTATTAAGGTAGAAAACAAATGCCCTGCAGATTACTCTGCGGAAAATTATTAAAAAAGGGGGCAAGATGAGAGGGATAATTTCAAGACTTACCTTAGTTCTGGTATGTCTCATTTTTCTCACAGGGACTATTATTGCTGCTGAAAGCAAAGAAGAGCTGAAGATAAAAATTGAATCTATTAACGACATGGTAAACAAGGCACAAATTGAGCAAGATTTTGAAACGATCCTGAAATATTATACAGACGACGTTATCTGCATGCCGAATTTCAATGAGATGTTTCAGGGGATAGAGGCAATGAGAGAGGATCTTGAAAAGATTCGTGATTCGGGTTTCAAATTCCACTCATTCAATACAACCATTCTGGATGTGTGGAGTTGTGGAGACCTTGTGTATGAAATGGGTACCTATGGATGGTCAGGCTCTACTCCCGAAATGCCCCGTCCCATTGCAGAGAATGGTAAATACTTCGCAATCTGGGAAAAGCAGTCCGACGGTTCTTACAAGGTAAATTTCACAATCTGGAACACAGATATCAATATCTGGGGAGAATAGAGGTGGGGAAACAGATTGTCAGTATGAAGGATGATTGAATTTTTAGCCCTTCACCGTTTGTGTGTATGAGAGCAAATAGATTAGCCTGACCCCATATTTATTTGCATTATTTTTCTCTTGACTTTTGGTCTTTTTGGGATTAAAATTAATGCCCGCTTGTCGCACATTTAATTAGAGCAAGTAGTACATAGTTGGATGAGCGACTGCTCTTTTGTCACTGTTTTAATAGGGGGTATTTTATGAGGAGAAACTATCTCACAGCTGCTATCGTAATCGGCGCTATCTTTATAGTGAGTGAGAAATTGTATGCCGAACCTGGTGTTTTGCTCGATTATAAATGGGTAGAGGGAAAGGAACTGGTTTATGAGACTAAGACCACGGTAAATTCGACTGTTGAGATGGGAGAGGGAATGACCCAGACATCCCTTACTACGATAAATCTAAAGACAAAAGGTATTGTAGATGAGATAAGAGGAGACACGGTGATAGTTACAATTTCTTGTGAATACGCAGAGGGCACCGTAAAAGGTGGTGCGCAGAGCACACCTGTTCCTGGCATGGATGGGATAGTGGGCAGCAGCGCTGCCCTTACAATTGTCGGAAACGAGATATTAGACGAAGAGTTCAGCGACGATCTGTCCGAGGAGGCAGGCAGCCAGCTGGATGGAATAATTTCAGGGTTTGAGAGTGACCTGGAATTATTATCGAGCGGAGAGGAGATAGAGATAGGTGATGAGTGGGATTATGAATACGAGAGAGAGGGGAGAAAGACTACGGCACATTATAAGTTTGAGGGAGTTGAGAAGATCGAGGGACTTGAGTGTGCTAAGATAACCTATTCCTCCCAGATCAGTATCGTACAGGAACAAACTCAGCAAGGTTTAGAGAGTAAGTATACAGGAGAGGGTGAAGGTAATGGTTACATATATTTCGCCGTAAATGAGCGACACAAGGTCAATGAGAAGAATGCCGCCTCGATCGAGGGCGTAACAGAGATTCCTTCTATGAATATGTCATTTGATGTTTATACAGATGTTACTACTGAGACATTTCTCATACAAAACATGAAATAATCATGAAATCAAGAGAACTCTCTGAAAAATTGGATAAGATTCTCTCTATGGAGGAGATAGAGGATAGTTCACTAAATGGTCTGGTCGTTGCCAATAAGGGAGAGATAAAAAAGGCTGCTTTTGCCGTAGATGCTTCGCTTTATTCATTCAGAAAGGCAAAATCAGTCGATGCGGATATCCTTATCTGTCATCATGGTATAATGTGGAAAGGAAGGAACTATCCCATTGTTGGAAGGATGTATGATAGAATTAGGTTTTTGATTGTAAACGACATAGCACTCTATGTTGCCCATCTGCCCCTTGATGTCCATCCGAAATTGGGAAATAACGCCCAGGCTGTCAGATTGCTTGGGGGAAGAGAGGGAAGGAGCTTCGCGAATTTTGGTGACCTTAAAATCGGCAAAGAGATAATATTTCCTGAGGAGATCAGCCTGGATAGGTTGATTGAGATTATAGAGAAGAGATTTGATACAGAGACGATAGCATGGAAGTTTGGAACCCAGACCATTAGAAGCATTGGCTATGTGAGTGGCGGCGGAATAAAAGCACTTGACGAGGCAATCGAGCTTGGATTTGATGTCTTTGTTACTGGTGAACCCCGGCATGATGCCTACTGGAAGGCAAAAGAGGAAAGGATAAACTGTATTTTTGCAGGACACTACGCCACGGAAACGCTCGGGGTAAGGGCATTGGGTGAATATATAAAGAGAGAGTTTGGAATTGCGATCGAGTTTTTAGACCTCCCGACTGGTCATTGATAG
>CAZRTU010000180.1:0-4427 GCA_964603075.1 uncultured bacterium | reverse complement strand
ATTATACCCGAACCAGTCAGCGATAGGATTGTTGATTCAGTGGTGAAAAAACTGCAAATTTCCCCCACCACAGCTGAGGTTCTTATCAGAAGAGGTTATAAAAACGAGGCTGAAATCAATGAATTTATCCACCCTAAGGTCAAGAACCTGCATGACCCTTTTTTGATGAGGGATATGGAGACTGCCACGGAAAGGATTATTCGCGCAATTGAGAATAAGGAAAAAATACTTGTATACGGTGATTACGACGTGGATGGCGTGACCGGAACATCCCTGCTTCTTAATCTCCTGAACTACCTGGGAGCCAATACCACATACTACATCCCACACCGCAGAAAAGAAGGTTACGGTTTGTCTGAAGGAGGTTTAGGGTTCGCCATTCAAAATTATGTAAACTTGATAATAACGGTGGACTGCGGCTCGGGAGCAGTCGGGACTATAGAGGAGGCGCTAAAAAAAGATATTGATGTTATAGTAACCGATCATCACGAGTCAAAGGCTCAGATGCCGTCAGATATTCCCTTCCTGAATCCCCTTTTTGATGACTATCCATTCAAATATCTTTCAGGATGCGGTGTTGCCTTCAAACTGGGTCAGGCTATTCTACAAAGGCTTGAAGTGTCAGAAACCGAGATTTACTGGTATATGGATCTGGTAGCGCTTGCAACGGTTTGTGATGTAGTCCCCCTTGTAGGCGAGAACAGGATATTTGTAAAACACGGCTTGAGGTGTATAAAGAGAACCAGAAACAAGGGCTTGGGTGCATTATTGGAGGTAACCGGTCTCGATGCCAGGGAACTTGATACATACCACCTTGGTTATGTAATTGGTCCCCGTGTAAACGCTAGGGGAAGATTGGAAGATGCCAATCTGGCGGTCCAGCTATTTATTACTGAAGATGCAGATAAGGCAGATAAGATAGCCAGGAAACTATCGCATGAGAATCAGAAGAGAATAGAGATAGAGGAGAGGATTGTTAATGAGGCGACACTGCTCGCCCAAAATAGCATGGATGATTACGGATTGGTACTGGTCAGTGATTCGTGGCATCCTGGTGTTGTTGGCATTGCCGCCTCAAGGATTGCCGAGAGATTTTATAGACCCACAGTAATAATCACCCTTGCCGATGGAATAGGAAAGGGTTCAGGAAGAAGCATACCGGAATTCCATCTATTTAATGCCTTAAAGGAGTGTGAGAAGATGTTCATCACATTTGGGGGGCATAAACTCGCCTCTGGTCTTACTATAGACCCATCGGAGATAGGTAGATTTAAGAAAAGATTTAACGAAATAGCCAGAAGAGAACTCGATTCAGAAGACCTCCTTCCCAAGTTGAAAATAGATGCCGATGTCATCATTGATTCCATAAATCCACGCCTCCTAAAAGAGATTGAAAAACTGGCACCATTCGGATGCCAAAATCCCTATCCAACCTTTCTATCTAAAGGTATACAGGTGGTGGGTTATCCTAACCTTGTAAAAAATAAACACTTAAAGTTTAATATTCGTCAAAAGGATACAATTATTAAAGCTATAGGTTTTAATAAAAAAGACTTAGAGCCAGTGATAGCCACCGGTTCTTATATTGATATAATATACCAAGTTAAGAAAAATAAATACGATAACAAATATGATATTGAGTTGCATATTAAAGATATACGATTATGTGTTGATGAAAATAGACCTTAACCATTTTTAGATGTTTTAGATTCTTGGGAAGGGGCGACTATGAAATTTGAATTTTCAGATGCCGCGAACAGAGTAAGGGACACAGAGATAGTAAAGATAACGGAAATGGCATCTAAAATCGAGGGGATAATTCCATTTACTGTTGGAATGCCGGCACCTGAGACGGTGCCAGTTGATAATCTCAGGAGTATTATAGAGGAACTCTTAAAGACAGAGGGACTTCGCGTCTTTCAGTACAGTTCTCCAAAGGGAAACATTGAGGGTGCTATTGCAGACCTTCTATGTGAAGACAACATCAGGGTTGGAGAGGAGAGCATCTGTATCACAACCGGAGCACTTCAAGGCGGCTTCCTCGTATGCAGGACCCTCCTTTCTCCTGACGATCTAATAATTTCAGAATTTCCAGTATATTCTATAAATCTCCAGAATATGAGAATGCACGCTAAAAAGATTATAGGTGTTCCTATAGACGAAAATGGTATGGTGACTGACGCACTAAAGGAACAACTCCTTAGAGTAAAAAAAAGCGGCGAAAAGGCGAAGATTATCTACACTATTCCGGATTTCCAGAATCCCTCTGGCTTTACAATGAGCCTGGAGAGACGAAAGGAGCTTATCAGACTTGCCAGAGAGTTCGATCTTCTTATCTTCGAAGACACCCCATATAGATACATGAGGTATGAGGGTGAACATTTACCATCACTTTTTGAATTGGGTGGCGATATTGTTATACACGTAAATAGTTTCTCTAAGACTTTGTCAACCGGGCTGAGAGTAGGTTACATGGTTGCACATCCTGAGCTTATCAAGAGATTCGTCTCTATTAAGACGGCAACAGATTATTGTACACCGCTTTTAAATCAACTGATTGTAGAGAGGTTCATTAAAAAAGGATTCTGGAAAAGACAGCTGGTAAATCTCAATAGGATACACAGGAAAAGAAGGGATGTATTCCTTAAGGCACTCGATATGCATATGCCCAAGATAGATGGGCTTAGATGGAATAGACCTCTTGGCGGGACATTCCTCTGGTTGACACTCCCAGCCGTGATTGAAATGGACAAGCTCCTGCAGAGTAGTCTGGATAAAAAGGTGCTCTTTGTTCCGGGTTCGGATTTCTATACAGATGAGATGGCCAAAACGGCTCCTCCATCCATGAGATTAAACTTTCCCTATCATCCAGAGAATCTAATCATTGAGGGCGTGAAGAGGCTGGCATCTGCAGTAAAATCAGTACTGTAAGGCAGATTTATAGTATGATAACGACAAAACAGACAGCAAGGATACAGGATACACGGAGATGCTCACAGACCAATCAAGAGGGTAAAAAACGAATGATGACGGTCATCGTGTCGTAGAGTCGTTGGTCATAAGTCGTTAAACATCTTTGAAATCAGTTCTATTGTAAAATCGGCGATTTCGTTGTGCCTCAGTTCTAAGTTACAAATTTGCAAAACGAGGAGGCCTTCTTATGAAGGTTGCAGTTGTTGGTGGCGGAGGTCGTGAGCACGCCTTGGTGTGGAAATTATCCCAGAGTTCATTGGTGGACAGGATATACGCACTTCCTGGTAATGGAGGAATCGGAGAGATTGCGGAATGCGTAGATGTAGAAGCAGAAGATATAGAGGGTCTGGTGAGGTTTTCTAAAGAGGTAGATATAATGCTTATTGGACCAGAGATGCCTCTATCCATGGGTATAATAGATCTTATAGGCGAAAGAAAGGGCTTCGGACCTAACAAAGAAGCAACCCTAATAGAATCTTCGAAGGTATTTGCAAAGGATCTAATGAGGAAGATGGATATACCTACTGCAAAATATGATATTTGCAGACTAAAGGAGGAGGCACTATTGAAGATAAAGGGAAGGAGTTCTCCCTTCGTGATTAAGGCATCGGGGCTTGCTGCTGGCAAGGGCGCGTTCATAGTAGAGAATGAAGAAGAGGGAAGAGATGTGATAGAGAGACTTATGGAAGAGAGGGTTCTCGGTGATGCCGGAATGGAGATCGTAATCGAAGATCTACTCACGGGAGAAGAGCTTTCTCTACTCGCCTTTACAGATGGGAAATATATTGTACCTCTTCTTCCCTCACAGGATCATAAGAGACTCCTTGATGGTGATAGGGGGCCAAATACTGGTGGAATGGGAGCCTACTGCCCTGTTCCCTTTATATCGAGTGAAGATGTAGACAGGATTATAGATAGAATAATCCAACCTGCTATATACGGTCTAAAAAAGGAAGGTATTATATATAAGGGGATTATATATGCAGGCCTAATGATTACCAAACAAGGGCCGCAAGTACTGGAATTTAATGCAAGATTTGGTGACCCTGAGACACAGGCAATACTCCCGATGGTAGATTGTGATTTGATGGAGTTGATCCTCTCAACCACAGATTGTAATCTTGGAGGTGCCAAGGTCAATATTGAAAGCCGTTTTGCCACATGTGTTGTTCTCGCCTCATCGGGATATCCCGATAAGTATGAGAAGAGTAAGGAGATAACGGGCTTAGAGGATGTGAAAGACGCGATCATCTTCCATGCTGGTACCAAAAAGGCTGGTAGTAGGTTCTTAACCAATGGTGGCAGGGTATTGGGAGTTACTGCAACAGGAAAGTCTCTGGAGGAATCGATAGAAAAGGTTTATAGAGAGGCGGAGAAGGTACACTTTGATGGTGTTTATATGAGGACAGATATTGGGATGAGGGTCGCGAATGGAGATCTGAGAATCTAAGGAT
>CAZRTU010000179.1:0-4428 GCA_964603075.1 uncultured bacterium | reverse complement strand
TCTCGTAAGGTGTAGTATCTCCTTCTGTCCATGCCAGCGAGAGTATGACACCAGGATCTCTCAGTGAAATCTGGGGATGTTTCGAATCTTTAGAAGTGTTAGATAGATTTTTAATGTTATCCCATCCTGCTCCACTCCAGACTCTACACAGGATTTCATAATCCTCCTGTGAGTCCCCCTGATAAAGGGATTCACTCCAGACACATACCAGGCCTTCAAGGATCTGGGGCGATTTGGAACTCCATTCTGGAGTATTACTCATATTCTCAGAAACTCCTCCAATTATTTTATGCCATATGTCATCCTCATATTCGTATACAATATGAGCTTCTCCATCAACATAATCAATAAATGGATGCCTGCCATCAGCGAACCTCAAAGTATCCCATTCCGCATCTGATCTGGCAGCATAATAGAGATGATTTTCTGGCTATCCCCACCTTCTCTCGAACACGATGTGTGGATTAAAGACCTCATCTACATCTATTGACGGGGAAGCGATATCCCCTGTTTCTGCTCCAGAATAAGAAAACACAGTCTCCCAAGGAATCCCTCCAGCAGGATTGCCGACAGGAAAGTTCCGGTATCTAATTTGAGCCTCTGTCAATATTGGTCTTATAACCTCAACTACTACATGGATCTGGTCGTTACCGTCAATTACCATGGCTGGTGGCGCAAAGACGTATTTATCGGTTTGACAAGAACCAACCTCCTCAAGTAGGGTATCTGTAGTTGTACCAAAATTGTCAGTATAATATAATCCATAACCTAAATTCCCAATCTCCTTTATCCAGCAACAACTTACCTCATCAGAGCTGTTAACTGTCAGGCAGGGGTAATTACCATTACCAAAGCGAATTCGTGATGTCCATGTCTTTCCTTCATCATCAGAAGAGGTATAATAACACCCTGCGTCAGCCTGGTACACCAGATGAAGGTTGTCATAAGAATCGAATGCCAATTTTCTTTGATTATTATAAGCTGTGGCCTCATTTGTAGTCGACAGAAGTTTCTCTATGATTTCTGTCTCGTAATTCCCCGTGCGCCACCTATCGTGTTGAAACATTCCCCACTCGATATTGGATGGGTTGTAAGTGGTGGGTAGGTCCCAGACATACATCCTTTCATCTGAACCACAGACAACAATCTCTAAATCACCATTGATATCCACATCAGCAAGCGCTAACGAAGAGAATACAGGTCCTCCGGCAGGTATAGGAAAACCATCTACCGTACTTAAATCCTCATAATTCACAGCAAATACGCCCTTCTCTTCGGCACCGAAAACAATCTCTATATCTTCATTCCCATCGATATCACCAGCTGTTACGGATGAAATTGCTGAGAAGTATCCCTCGTTTACAAACTTTTTCCTATTAAGTACGTTGCCTTTACAATTCCAGATATAGAGGTAACCCTCACGAAAAGAAGCTGTTTGGTGACTAGTTCCCGATATTATCTCTAAGCTGTCGTCCCCGTCCAAATCTACAAGTGCTGGAGAACTCCAGAAGCCACCTATTATATTAGAAACACTCCATAATTCCTCACCTGCAGAGTTCCATGCATAGAGGGTCGGCCGAGTAAGGGTCCCAACAACCACATCAATAGAACCATCACCGTTAATGTCACCTATGGCTGGTGAGGCAGCAAGTACCCTTTCTATATCTTTCTTCCACGATAAACTACCATCATAATTGAAGACATAGACATGGGTTGTATCAGTAACTCCAGGCCATTCGGTATCACTCCAACCACAGGGAATAACTATTTCAAGCTCTTGGTCATCATCAAGGTTGCCAACTCCAGCAGATGCAGTTATACCAGGCTCAACCTGTATGGGCCATCCTGGTAATAAGTCACCATTATGGTCCCAAACGTATAACATGTCTCCTGCGCCTGCAATAACTTCAAGATATCCGTCATTGTTTAAATCAGAAAGAGTAGGGGAGCAAAGAGGAGTGGGTCCGTAGTCGAAGTCCATGTTCTGGGGCCAACCACTCAAAGGGTCTCCGCTGTAGTTCCACACGTAAAGGCTATCTGCTGATACAACAATCTCCAGGTTTCCATCTCTATTAAGGTCTCCAAGGGCTGGAGATGATTCTATTAGGATGTCGCCGCTCAATTCAATAGGCCATCCTATTGGGTTAAATCCGTAAGAATCCCACAAATATACCTTGTTACCACTTGCAACTGCAACTTCGAGAAGACCATCGCCGTTCATGTCTCCTACAACTGGTGAAGACCAATTATTGTGAGGGTAAACGCTCACTGGCCATCCAACCTGATAAGGAGGACTTGTCTTGACATAAAAAGCATCGGATAACTCGCTCCTATTTCCCGACGAGTCTACGGTCTCAACCTTGTAATAATAATCTGTGTAAGGAAAAAGATCTTTATCATGGTATGTGGCGGTTCCTTTTATAATCATAAGATTTTGTCTCTCATAATTATCATACTCTGATTCGCTGCGAAAAACGTTATATCCTAATACTTCATTGCATGTTGACCAATTCACATCAACAAAATCCTGACCAAACAACGGCGACCAACCATCCTCAGGAGGATTAATTGGAATATCCGGATAGTAGAGTGTAATATTATACTCCCACTCCCTTTGAAATCTATCTCTTATTATGAGATTAAAAAGCCAGGGATCGTACATTTTTGTGTAGAAGCTGAATCTATCCTCACCTGTTGTTACACTCCTACCCTTAATTTCCTCGAAGTTAGAGATACTATCAATAACAATTACATCAGGAGAAGCGCTTCTCAAGATTGCAGTGACTGAATCTCCAGCACCAAAACCATAGTTAGTGATCTCAAGGGAGGATAAATAGAATATATCCCATTTCTTAGAGAGCGGAGGGTGACCCGTATGCTCAAATGAATCAGCAAGAGCAGTCAGAGTAAACTCGTCTTCCCACTCCTGTCCCCAGTGGTCGGTGAGAAGAAGTTCAAAATTAACATCGTGATCATCTGGGCAGTCTGTGTTTATGGTGATTATAAACGTTGCATTACTCTCAAGACCCGGGTCTATATCTTGGAAATTTTCAATTCCATCTACTATAGTTATAAAATCATCGAGTGTTGAGAGTTCACCAGTGACATCAATTGCTGTTTCATTTCCTGTGTTTTTGACAAAGACAGGGAGGTTAATGGTTTCGCCAGGATTCATGATACTATCCATGTTGCCTATAATGTCTTCAACAGTAGAACTGGAGTAACATATATATGCTTCGGTTATAGGTTCTACCGTGCATGTTCCTTCGTAAGGAACGAAATTCTTTGCCGTGACGGTAACCGAAATAGAACCAGGAGATTCTGGTTTATAATCGAATGTAATTTCACCATTTATATCAGTAAATCCATACCCATAAGCCTCAACCCCCTTTTGCAGGCATACTAAAGCACTGTCGATGGGAACATTATCCGAGTCCTTGACTGTGACAGTAAATTGCTGCGGACCCATATCTATCAAATCAGGATGTTCAACGACAAGTCCATCCGGTTCATCATTCCATATTGGCATCTCTGGGCATCCAAGAAGATTATGGCGCTGTGCTGCATGTGAACTATAAAATGTCATTCCCATTGTGCGTCCAATATGATAATAACCTAAATCAAATAAAGAAGAGAAGAACTCATAATCGTGATGATTACCTGCAGTAATATATATACTTCTCGTAGGTCCTACAAATGCTGCTGCGCCTCCTGTTTCACAAAGCATGAAATGGTCGGCAATTGAATTATAATCTATTGCATTAGGTTCACAACCTGCAGAATAAACGACCGAGTATTTATTGCCATTTGTTAAACCATCTGCCTGACTCCTGTTCATAGATTGGTAATGAAAACTGCCCATACCCAATACATACAAGTTTGAATGGTCAGCGTGGTTAACTATGCCATACCCCTCATTTAAGTGGCTTATCGCTGAAGCTACTGATAGTTCTTCGTAATCAATCTCCTCATAAGGAAAATTAAGTGCAGTATCACAGTATTCATCATATTCGTATAGTTTTTTTATGGTGACGGCGTCAGGAATATCAAGATAATTTGCTACCTTTTCTTTTGTATTAATGCCAATAGACCAACTCGGCCAAGGAGTCATTTTTACAATCCCTGCCAGTGAAAGCATCTTAATTAAATAGTCAGTAGATGGTAAATCAGGAGCGCGGGAACATCTTTCGTAAGTAAGTATCTTATTGATAAAGAGGTCTACTTCATATTCATTATGAACAGGAGCCCTTCCTACCCACACATCAGCCAAATAGTCGGCTCCGTCACCAAATTCATGGTCTCCATTTTGATTCCAGTTTGGAGAGGTACAGACTATATCAGAATAGTAAACATCTGTGGGGACAGGACCAATAGGAACAGCAATCTATCTAGCGGGGATAATATCTGTATCTCCTCCCAATAAGAACC
>CAZRTU010000178.1:0-4475 GCA_964603075.1 uncultured bacterium | reverse complement strand
AGAGTCATTCAACGTCGATTACATAGGTGACGAGATGGCTTATTCAGTGGATGTTGATGGTGATGTACACTATGTAATCGGAAACGAAATCCAGACCAACGAGGACTTCCAGCGTCAGATCGAGAGAAGATTCGGGGATAAATTTAAAGAGGCATGGAAAGAAGCCCTCGAGATATGCAGGGAATATGATGAGGGAGTTTTGCTGTCTCAGCGTTATTTCTATGAGACAGTTTACAAACCAAGGAGAGACGAATTGGCAAAGAAATGGTCTGAGCTATGATAAGGATAGAAAATATAAAACTGGGTTACGGAAATAAACGACTATTCGATGATATAACCTGGTTAATACCCAAGAGATGCAGAGTAGGTCTAGTTGGGGATAATGGAACAGGTAAGACCACTCTACTTAAAGCCATATTAGGTGAGGTGGTGCTCGACTCAGGCGATATCTCCATAATCAGCAAGGACAAGGACATAGGATATCTACCACAGGATTTAATCGAACTTGAACCGATAAATGTGTTAGAATATCTTCATATTAAGAGCGGTATATACGAGCTTGAGAAATCGGTCGAATGCCATGGCGAGAAATTGGCATCACTTAATCCCCAGTCCGATGAATATAAAGATGTACTGAGGAAGTATGAAGATTGTTTGGACTTACTTTCCTTTAAGGACGGTTATAATTTCGAGTCGAACGCAGAGAGGATCTTGAGTGGGTTCGGTTTTAGAGAAGAGGATTTTTCAAAGAATTGCTCCGAGTTTTCCGGTGGTCTTAAAATGAGAATTCTCTTCTCCAGTATCCTGCTCTCAAAACCTGATATTCTACTCCTTGATGAGCCCACAAATCATCTTGACACAGAGAGTATGGAGTGGGTTGAAAGCTACCTGAAAGATTATACTGGAACTATAATAGCCGTTTCTCACGACAGGGTATTTCTTGATAGAATTATAGACCAGATATCAGAACTGGCAAACGGTAGAGTTACACTATACAAAGGTAATTATACATATTATCTTACAGAGAAGAAAAAGAGATTGGAGATACAAAGAAAGGAGAAGAAATTTCAAGAGGAAGAGATAAAAAGAATCCAGACCTTTATCGATAGATTCAGATACAAGGCTTCAAAGGCAAGGCAGGTACAGAGTAGAATTAAGATGCTTCTGAAGATGGACATAGTTGAGATTGAAAAGGAATACAACAAGGCTGTCATTAGATTTCCCGAATGCAAGAGGAGTGGTTACGAGGTCTTAAATGTAGAAAATCTATCCAAAAGCTTTGAACACGTGGTAATTAAGAAGGTAGACCTACGAGTACATAGAGGAGATAAGATTGCAATAGTAGGAGTTAATGGAGCGGGAAAATCAACTCTGACGAGACTCATAAGCAAAAAAGAGAGACCCGACTCTGGAGAGGTAAAATACGGCATAAATGTCAAACCGGCATTCTTCTCGCAGGAGAGCGCCAAAAATCTTGACTACCACAATACAATATGGCAGGAGGTTACCTCACTTGAGACCAGTTGCACAGAAGCAGAGCTCAGGGGCTTACTTGGGGCATTTCTTTTTTCCGGTGACGAGATATATAAAAAGATTGACGTGTTGTCTGGTGGGGAAAAATCGAGATTGGCACTGCTCAAGATTCTACTCGAGGATTCAAATTTCCTTATACTCGACGAACCGACTAATCACCTTGATGTCAAGACAAAAGAGATCTTTCAGAATGCCCTGCTGCATTATGCCGGGACAGTTTTAATCGTCTCCCATGATAGATATTTTTTGGATAATCTCGTAAACAGAGTAATTGAAATAAGGGATAAAAGATGTTATGAGTACAAAGGCAACTATTCATACTTCATAGAAAAACGTTCAAGAAAAGATGCGTTGGAGGATCAGGAGATTACTATCGAATCCGAGTCTGAAAAAGAGACAGAGAAACTAAAAGGATATAAGAGTAGAGAGCAGAGAAAAACGGAGGCTCGAGAGAGAAATCAGCTTTATAGACTTAAACAGGAGATAAAGAAAAAATTAGAGGCGACGGAGCAAAAGATTAAATCATTGGAAAGGATAAGGGCGAAAAATCAATCGTTGCTGACCGATAAAGAAGTCCTGAAGAACGCCGATAGGTCGAAGAAACTTGCAAAAGATATGAAAACAACAGACAAGAAACTCAAGAATCTCTATGCCAAATGGGAGAGATTATCAAAAAAACTCGATGAATTAGAGACAGTCATTGGGTAAACACAGTTTGCTCGGTTGATTGAGTCAATGTTAATACTATGTACTATGGACCATGCAGTAACTGATAGTTATAAAGTCAACGGCTCGTGAAGTCATAGAGCTTTTCGCTCATTTGGTTATTGAGTCATTTCTATCCACCCTATATTCTGATTTAATTCGTTCTGCGTTAAAATCAATGCAATCTTAGTGTCAAAGTTTTTCAATTTTCATTTTTTTTTGAAACCTTATACCTCCTCATCCGTATTATATAATGAACGAAGTTATTTCTTTATAAAAAAGAAGGAGATAATATGACCAACGTGATAGCAGCTCTCCTAATAGCAAGTCCTCTGTTGGCTTTCAGTTGCGTGCCAACCGGCGAAAGATACACAGAAGAATTCCATCAGACTTATCAGGTTGAGGAAGGGATTAGTTTAGAAATCCATAATGCAAATGGCGACATCAGAATAGTCAGTTGGGACGAGGATTTTGTTGACGTCTATGCCCTGAAAAAGACAAAAATTGCTGAGAGCGAATTGGAGAAAGCAGAGATAATCTGTGATGTGGGCGAGAAAATGACGGTCAGGACTGAATATAAGGATAGAAATGCCAGAATATCTGTTGATTACAGGATTAAGGTACCTAAAGACATAGAAGTCGAAATCGCCCAAACCTCAAACGGCGATATAAATGTCGAGAAGACTAGGATTGAAGGTTCGATTATTACCTCGAACGGCGATATAGAAATAAAGAGAGCTGAAGGTAATTTAAATGCAAAAACATCAAACGGAGATATAATTATCGACGGTGGATTAGGTTTATCGTGTGCGCTGACAAGCAATGGAGATATAAAGGCTGATATAATCGAGATTAGTAAAGATATAACTGTTGCTACAAGCAATGGTTCGGTTAAGGTTCGCATAAACCCTGAATTAGACACTTATATCGAAATGGCTACATCTCTGGGTAAGCTTTCAACACATAATTTAGATGTAGAAGTGATTAAAAAGGACAGAAATTACCTTAAGGCTAAGTTGGGTAACGGTGGATACTTAATAAAAGCTACATCTACGCTTGGAGACGTAGATTTGTACAAATTGGATTAACCTCTTTCAGGGGAGTAGAATATGGGTATCAAGATCTATCAGGTGGATGCATTCACAGACAAACCCTTTAGGGGTAACCCCGCAGCAGTATGCATATTGAACGAACCACGCACAAAAGAATGGATGCAGAATGTTGCAAGAGAGATGAATCTATCAGAAACTGCATTTTTAATAAAGCAAAAGGGCGGATTTAATCTCAGGTGGTTTACACCTAAAGTAGAGGTTTCTCTCTGCGGTCATGCAACACTCGCCAGTGCACATATTCTTTTTGAGATAGGGTATCTTAAACAAAAAGGCATTGCTGTTTTCAATACTCGCAGCGGAATTCTAAAAGGCAAAATCCTGGGAAATTGGATTGAACTCGATTTTCCAAAGATAACCGAAAAGCCATCAGAGGCTCCCCCCGGAGTGATCGAGGCGATAGCTGTAAAGCCGAAATATGCAGGTATAAGTAGGCACTTTTACATCATTGAGGTCGAATCAGAAGAGACGGTTTGTAAAATAGAGCCTGATTTTAAACTCTTAGCCAGGGCTTCCGACAGGGGAGTTATAGTCACTTCACTATCCTCATCATCGGATTATGATTTTGTTTCAAGATTTTTTTGTCCTGCCGTTGGTGTGGACGAAGATCCTGTTACCGGTTCAGCCCACTGCTGCCTCGGTCCTTTCTGGAGTAAAAGACTCAAAAAGAAGGAACTTATTGCCTATCAAACCTCCCAGAGAGGAGGAATCATTCGCATCAGAATAGAGGGTGGACGAGTATTTCTCTCTGGCCAAGCTGTTACTGTTTTTAGAGGAGAGTTAGAATGTTAGCCGGAGAAAATCCCTTAGATGGATCTTTATCCATTGATTTGTAGATTTATCTTGGAACCTTTTAGAGCAAAGCCCTTTTTGGAGTTTCTCTGAAAAAAGGGCTTATTTTTTTCTTGACATAAAGGTTTTTTTAAGTTATATTATACAATAGCTTATTCGGTGTGAAATCCACGGACTAATCTAATCCCCTGTTGAGAAAAGAACGATATCACAGGGATTTAAAGGGAATTATAAGGGATCAAGCGAAGAAGACCGCAGGTAAATTCATAACTACGCATTGGCAATTGATAATTTTGAATTAATTTTAAACAGATTGATAATTATTTTGGATTTGGC
>CAZRTU010000177.1:4210-4485 GCA_964603075.1 uncultured bacterium | reverse complement strand
TCGAGGAACCTGGTACATATCTCGCGTTTTCTCTAAGCGTTCTGATCTCATCAATACCCCTATTACTCGCACCATCTATCTCTATTACATCAACAGAATTTCCCTGGGTAATTTCTCTGCAGTTGGTACATTCATTGCATGGATCAGGAGTTGGACCACTCTCACAGTTAAGTGCCTTCGCCAATATCCGAGCTGTGGTAGTCTTTCCTACTCCTCTTGGACCTGCGAAGAGATAGGCGTGAGCTATTGTACCTTTTGAGACCGCATTTTTTAAA
>CAZRTU010000177.1:0-4200 GCA_964603075.1 uncultured bacterium | reverse complement strand
AAAGTAGTGGTGCAATGCTCTTGACCTATGACCTCATTAAATCTCTGTGGTCTGTATTTACGAGCGAATACAGTATACATTTAAGAAAAGGGTTTTACAGGAAGGTCAGATAGAGGAAAAATTTTTATTTCCCACTCCTTCAAGAGAATAGTCGAAGACTAACACAGGACCTTTGATTGACCATATTTCCTGAAGGCAGTCTATTATAACATAAAAAGGGCAATTTGTCAAGTAAAAAAATTAAAAAAACTTACCACATTCTTTTTTTCTTGACATTTTGACTTTTTTGCTATAGAATAAGGTATATTGCGGTTTTAATCGATTGGAGGTTATATGGAATTCATAAATGCCGACAGGCTAAAGGACGATGTAAAAAGGAAGACACTCCCTTATTGTAATGAGATATTAGAAAAAATCCCGGGGGTAATCAGATCCATAGTGCTCTATGGAAGTGCAATTTCAGAAGAATATGAGCCTGGCAGATCTGATATTAATCTGCTTCTGGTGTGCGAAAGACTGGATCTGGGTGTGTTTAAATATTTAGAAGAGATTGTAAAGAGGGGGATAAAGCGTAAGATTGTCCCGCCTCTAATCTTTACCCCGGAGCATATAGAGAGGTCGAAGGACGTATTTCCTATTGAATTCTTAGAAATGAAGGATAGCCATATAACTATATATGGAGAAGAGATCTTTGAGAAACTCGATATAGATAACGAGCATCTAAGATTGGAATGCGAGGAGCAGATAAAGGGGAAGCTGATAAGGACGAGGCAGGCTTGGTTTGAGGTAGCAGGAGATAGAAATAAACTTATCAATCTTCTTTATACTTCACTGGTCAATGTAATACCTTCTGTAAGAGGATTATTGAGACTCAAGGGGAAGATTCCTCCGTCAACCAGAAGAGAAGTGATTATCATGGTCGATGACATACTGGATATAGACCTCAAAGTATTCAATGATGTCCTGGATGCGAAGAAAGGGGAAAAGGTAAGGGATCTTAATCTACTTTTCGTAAGGTACCTGGAAGCCCTTTCATCACTTGCAGATTATGTAGATAGAATGTAAGGTGGGGATTATAGATGCCCTGAAACCACAGAAACCTATCCACAGTGATACTCAGTTTTTTTCGAGTTATAATTCTCCATTCCAATATTGAGCTTTTACCCCAGAACATTGCTGATGAAATTTGGGTTCCATATATCGATCTCTGGGGGGTTAGGTAAGGTCGTTGATAGGGCTTTAGGGAAGGGTTGTGAGACCTTCCAGCTCTTTTCGAGAAATCCGAGGGGTTGGAGGTATGGTTCGCTTAAAGAAGTAGATGTGAGGATATTCAAAGAGGAAGTTGAAAGAAACGCCATAGAACCCGTGTTCATACATCTTCCATACCTGCCCAACCTCGCTTCTCCGAAACCAGACCTGTTAGAGATTTCAAGGTTTTCTCTCGAGGAGGAACTACGTAGAGCTAAATTACTGGGGAGCGATTCTGTCGTAGCACATATGGGTTCAAGACTCGAATCTTCAGAAGGGGATGCAGTGAAAAGGATAGGAGATTCCATAAACCGGGCATTTTCGAGTGTGAAAAACCGTGTGACCCTACTGCTTGAGAATACTGCCGGTGAGGGCACCGAGGTCGGGGATAAGTTTCCTATAATAAGGAGTATTATTGACAGGGTAGATAATCGCTATAGGGTTGGCATATGTCTCGATACTGCCCATGCATTCCAAGCGGGATATGAACTCTCAACAGAGAAGGGAGTAGAGGCAACCATCAAAGAATTTGATGATATCATAGGGATCGAAAGGCTTTATCTTCTCCATCTAAATGATTCTAAAACCCCAATTGGCTCGAGAAGGGATCTCCATTGGCACATAGGGGAGGGGTATATAGGTATAGGGGGAATTAGACAAATAGTAAACCACCCCAAACTGTCACATCTCCCGGCTATTATGGAGACCCCAAGACATAAAGAAGAAGACGACATTAGAAACATGGAGAGGATAAGGAGACTCCTGAATAATTATACAAGGTCTGACGCTAAATTTTAGGCAATTGGGTTTTTGAGTATATGATTTCACTGTGCACTTTCTCGGTTTATACAGCTTATCTATTGAGTTTAGTCATTGATCATAGGTCTTTGGTCGTTGGTCTTTTCTCTGGATTTTTGGGGTAATTTTAACGGAGGACATATGAAGTACACCTCTCCCATGCCTGGTAAAGGTAGTAAGAAGTTGATAGAGAGGGACAAGAAACTCATGTTCAGTGCCAATACCCGCTCGGATGACCTCCCTCTGGCTGTAAAAAACGCAAAAGGGTGCAAGATATGGGATCTCGACGGTAAAGAGTATCTTGATTTCGGTGCAGGTTACGCAGTTGTTGGGACAGGACACTGTCATGACGATATAGTAAGGGCTGCATCGGAACAATTAGGCAGATTGATCCATATCTCAGGGAGTGATTTTTATTATGATACCCAGGTCATGCTTGCAGAAAAACTATTCAGGGTAACCCCGGGCTCATTTCCGAAGAGGGTATATTTTGGTAATTCCGGCGCAGAGTCTTTAGAGGCTGCGTTAAAGATAAGTAGATATTTCACGAGAAGACCCATTATTATATCGTTTATAGGGGCATTTCACGGGAGGACATTTGTAGGTATGACCCTGGCTGGTAGTAAAAAGGTGCAAAAGGCGCATTTCTCTCCACTGATCCCAGAGGTGATCCATACATTCTACCCGTACTGCTACAGATGCCCACTGAATCTAACATATCCGGAGTGTATAAAGGGAGAGTTTGAGGGAATACCACTAATATCCTGCGTGAATTATCTAATTGATACAGTGTTTGAGCAGCTCTGTGAGCCAGGGGATGTCTCCTCGATCTTCGTCGAACCCATCCAGGGCGAAGGAGGATATATAGTCCCTCCCAAGGAGTTCCTTCCCCTACTTGTGGCTATAGCAAAGAGGTGGGGTATAATACTTGTTATGGATGAGATCCAATCGGGATTGGGTAGAACAGGAAAATGGTTTGCCTCGGACCATTTTGGCGTACAGCCCGATATAATATGTATTGCCAAGGCGCTTGCCTCCGGACTTCCAATATCAGCCACTGTGGGTAGGGCTGAACTCATGGATGATTCTATAGATGAGAGGGCTTGGGTCAAGGGTTCCCATGGTTCGACCTTCGGTGGTAATCCGGTATCATGTGCGGTAGGTATTAAGACCATAGAACTCCTTGAGGATGGGCTTGTAGCGAATGCTAAGATTGTCGGCAATTTTATGAAAGGTGGACTGAAGAGAATACAAGAAAGACATAAGATCATTGGTGATATAAGAGGTTTAGGACTGATGCTCGGAGTGGAGATTGTAAAGGATAGAGAGAGCAAGGAGAGGTTTCCTACAGACCTTGATGGTAATGGAAAAGGAATAAAAGAGATTATAATGGGTTCATGCTTCAGAAGGGGGCTTCTGGTACTTGGTTGTGGAAGGAATTCTATCAGATTTTCTCCACCACTTATAATAACAGAAGAGGAGGCAAAGACAGGACTCGAGGTCTTTGAAGAGGTTATAGGAGAGATAGAATCATTACTTGGATATTGAATCCTGCATATGAGAATTTCGAGTTACTGGAATCTTAAAAAAGAGATACGAGAGGGAGAGGTAAGGGATAACTACCTCCTTATTGGTGAGAACGACTTTATCAAAGAAGAGATCATCAACCTACTCGAAGAAAGACTCCTATCAAAGAAAACAATGGCTTTCGATAGGACAAAGTTGTATGGCGATGAGATGCCAGAGAATGTCTACCAGTGGATCTCTTCTCCGCCTGTCTCTTCCAGGAAGCATCTCGTGGTCATATATCACATCGATAGAATACAGAAGGGGATAGAGCAGTTAATGAAGGCGGTTGAGTCCTCTTCAAAAGTTCTGTGTATAGTGTTGACTGCGGGAGAGCAGAAAAAGAAAAAAAGGTCAAAGACAATCGATTGGTTTCTCCAGAACACAAACGTCCTCTTCTGCAAGGCATTCTCAAGGAAAGGGATAGAGAGATGGGTACAAGAGATTCTCAAAAAGGGGGGGCTATCTATCTCTAAAGGTGCATTGGAAGTCCTCTGGGAATTCGTGGGCTCGGATATGTTCACACTGGATACTGAGATAAAAAAACTTCTTGCGTATAAGGATAAGGGACAGATTGAAAGAGAGGAC
>CAZRTU010000176.1:0-4485 GCA_964603075.1 uncultured bacterium | reverse complement strand
CATTTGTGACTGACGAAGGAGATGCAAGCAACTGGGAGATATCTGATGGCGATGGTTATGTTCTTGTACAACACAATACATATTACACATATACTCCTCAACTTGGTGATTTCCTTAATGTGTCGGGTATTGTGCAGACGCATTACGACTTATTCAAGATCACTCCAAGGATAGATGATGATATTGAGGTGTTGGGAGAAGGGCGGCTTTCGGTTGTTTATTCGACCTCAAGGGTTGGTATGAATATACATTTTACGAGAGATGTTGACCAGACAACTGCTGAGGATGTTCTGAATTATGAGATTATTCCACCTGTGAACATAACCGATGCCGACAGGGATACAGATGACCATTCTCTCGTCCATCTTGTTACTGACACGCAGGCTGATGCACAGCTGTGTACTCTTGTGGTTGATGGCGTACAGGACATCGGAGGTAACCCAATATGTGATTCCACGACCTTCTACAGCGGATTTGTTCCGATTACGACCATTCAGGGGGATACTGCTACGGGTGACCCTGAGTTCCCTACACTATGGGAGGGTACAGTAGTAACATTTACAGGTATAATAACTGCGGAGACTGATTGTTTTCCATACGATTGGTACTGGGTACAACAGGGTGAAGGACCTTGGACAGGTCTGATGGCGATGCACACAGGTCATCCCTATCCAAGCGTGAGAGGCGACTCCGTGGTTATAGCCGGAATGATGCTAGAATTTGAGGGAATGACGGAGATTGGGACTATCCTTTACTACAATATTGAGTCCTCAGGAAATCCCTTACCCGCTCCTTCGATTGTCAATTCGGGTGACCTTAACGCAGTCGCGGGGGCTACAGCAGAGCAGTGGGAGTGCGTGCTTGTAATGGTTGATACGGCTGAAGTAGTCGATGCGGGTACAGACCCTGGTAATTCCCCGTGGAGAATAGACGATGGTTCAGGCCAGTGCATAGTTGGTAACTGGGATGCATACGAAATATATGTACCTGACAGCGGAAATATGGTCGGTGTCACAGGCGTGACAAGGTACACAGGGGGAAACTTCAATCTCTATCCAAGGGACGACGGAGACATTGTGGAGTATACACAAGGTGTTGAGAATAATTCAATAGGTCGTTATGATATATCGCTACTTTCCAATCCAGCGTCTCTAACATCTCGTGTTCTACTTACAATACCCGAGAAATCCGAAATATCTCTGTCTGTGTATGACCTCGCAGGCCGTAGTGTTGCTGATATAAAGAAAGGCAAACTTGAGGCGGGTGCATACGAGTTCGAATGGGAAACAAAGGATACACCTAACGGAGTCTATTTCTACCACTTGAAGGCAGGCAAAAGGAACCTCGTAAGGAAGGTAGTTATTCTGAAGTAGAATAATAGGTTCCCTGTGGTTAGATTTAATAAAAAAGGGGGCAGTCATGCCCCCTTTTCCTTTTACTATAATCCTCTACTCAACCCTGTAAGGTATTATCCACGCATTAGAATCGTAAGGATATTCTGAATCAAGGAGTGTAGACTGGGCTATCATGTCAACTGCTAAATGATGTACTCCTTCAGGGGCACAGAGACACCAACCGTGAAAAGATCCATTCCCATACTGCAGTCTCCAACGATGTCGTTTTCCCCCTCTCGGAGTATGGAGAAATACGAAAGAGGGAACATCGTTAGTATAAACAGTCAGAATCAACTCTTCGCCGGGCTCGAATGTAAGTACCTCTTCTCTTGTCTGTAGTTCGAGAGGGTCAGTTATCATGAACATATCACCATTCCATTCGATCTTTACACTATCGATTTCTACCGTGTTTTCATCTGAAGTTATCTCAACGCCTGAGAGTGCATATAGTCTCCATCCCCTGAAGTGAGAGGGTAATGTATCCTTTTTGAAGACAGCATATCTTTTGGCGTGGTCGACAAAATACTTTTTGTATAACGTTGTCGTGGAGTCACCCAGGCTGTCTATGGCTTCTATAAATAGGGTATCGTATATGGTAGTGTTTATCTCGACAAAGGCTGAATCGCCAACTATGTCTATATAGACCTCTCGTTCGATCCTCACCGGTCGTCCTCTCCACCAGAATATCGGTAATATCTCATCCTTTGTGTCCTCGGAATCTTCATTGCCGTAGTGCTCATCTACGTTTAGAAAAGGCGAATCCTCAATTATTGACTCCAATGCAGCCCTATCCTGGTCAACCCCTTCTAAGCCCTCCTTGCCGCATCCAAAGAGCAGAACCATAGGTATTATAAGTAGCAACCACCACTTCATATTTCCCCCTTCCTTTGGAAATGAAAAATAAAAAAGAGCTCTTATTATTTAAATAGAACATGAGTTTCATCAATATAAACGAAGATGTGTTGCTTTTATTTTGTTTTTGCCTTTGAAGAACATGAAATTCACCGAAGCTTCAGTGTCCTTCGGTGATTGATAACATCCAATAGTTAACAATGCCGGTTTTCTCTAACAAATTAAAACTGAAAAATAATTTTTTCTTGACAAATTGACGAATTTACTTTATATTATATTGTAATAGTTTTTTTTAGTGTATAAATTGATAAACACATATAAAAATAGACATGTGAAATATGGGTTGATTCTACCGCTGGTTTATCCTATTTGCCGTTGGTAACTTACTCAAAAGTCTTCAGGGATCTCCTCTGAACGTATTATTTCTGACCCTCGATATTGCTAATACTTCTTATTACGACCAAAGAAGTCATATCAATACTAAGCCTTTTTATTTTCACAACCGTGTGAGGCTATCCATTCTTGTTTTTTGGTAGTATCAAATAGAATATGAAAGGATATGACAAACCACACCTGCCTGCCGGTAGGCAGGGAGGGCACAGAGTATCTTTGAGGTAGAAAATAAGAAAAAAATAGAAAACCTCTGTGCTCTCTCCTATTGGACCCAAAGTTTGCCAGAGGTGAGCTACAAGCAAGAAAAACGCTAATAGAGAATTTGAGTACACAGAGAATAAATAAATATTATCTCTCTGTGCCCTCTTTGGTTAATTTTTTCACACTACCCATTTTTTAAAAAGGAGGTATTATGGGTGTACTTGTGTGTGTTGTCCTTCTTGGCAGCTACACGGTCAAGGTGAGTATCTTGGATGAGTTTGGCACCAAGGTAAGTTCCTCAAACTACGATGTATGGGGTGCAGGAGGACAGTCATCGGTCATAGGCGATGGTACATCAGAGACCTACAGGACAAGGTATGGTTTCTTTGGCTATTTTTCTCGTATGGAGCTTGGTATAGAGGAGAGTGAGAACCTGCCTCTCGTAACAGCCTTATATGGTATAAGACCTAACCCATCCCATGGAGCAGTAAATATAGATTATACAATTGCTGAAAATGGGTACATTTCCTTGAAGATATATGATATAGCGGGGAGGATGGTCAAAGTGCTGAAGAATGGAAGGGTAAAGGCTGGGGAATACCATGTAGGCTGGAATTGTACCAATGTTGATAACAGAGCCTTACCTGCTGGTGTATACTTTTATCGGCTGGTCGTTGATGGTAAGCCGATTGCCACGAAGAAGCTTGTTATTGTCAGGTGATTTTTAACCAATAAGAAAGGGGGTACTATGCTGGCATATGCTGTGATACTCATAATGGCTGTAAGACCGACAGCCATTGATAAGGATGTCCCCATAACCCTGTCAAAGGGGACAGTTGTTCCTGTTGAGGTTACAGAGAGAGCACCAATACCACAGGAGATTAACTTTCAGGGTTTTCTTACAGATGCTGACGAAGATACGGCGCTTTCTGGTAATTTTGATATGGTCTTTAAGGTATATGATTCAGAATCGGTGGGCAGTCTCCTCTGGAGCGAGTCATGGACAGATATCGCGGTAGATGGCGGGATATTTAATGTTATACTGGGTGAGACCCAGCCTATACCAGATTCTGTTTTCTTAAATTACACCGATCTATGGCTCGAGCTTGTGATAGAGGGGGAAACTCTGACGCCGCGCCAGAAGATTGTGAGCGTGGGGCGAGCGTATAAGGCGAAGTACGCGGAGACGGCTGACTATGCCACAGCCTCTGAGACTGCTACTTTTGCGGATTCTGCCTCTGTAGCTGCAAATGCCTACAAACTCGAGGAAAACTCACTTACGGACCTTGATGCAAGATGGGTAAATGAAGGGCAGATCGGTTCGATAAGCACTGGTATGATACAGAGTGGGGCAGTAGATTCAGCAAAGATTGCTGTAAACGTTGTTACATCATCCCACATAAAGGATGGGACGATACAGCAGGCAGACCTTGCCTTCAGCCCCGGAGACATAACCGCTGTCACTGCTGGTGAAGGTCTCACGGGTGGCGGCACTCAGGGAGATATTGCCCTTAATGTAGGCGCAGGGGATGGTCTTGTCGCAACGGATGATTCTATTTCTGTCAATGTGAGTGATTTTGCTGGTGATGGTCTGGGTGTAGCCAAAGCAAATGACCTGAATGTAAATACTGGTGCAGGACTTGAG
>CAZRTU010000175.1:0-4496 GCA_964603075.1 uncultured bacterium | reverse complement strand
TTTGATTTTGGAGTGATATTCCAGAAGTGGAGCGAAACCATTGCGGCAATAGAGTATTTGAGAGCAATGCAGGTTGCCTTAAGATATTATGTTGGGGTTGCAGACACATCCAACGGTGGTATAAGGAAAGGCACGATATGGTCATTCTTCCCGGATAGTAGTTTATCCAGGATAGACCTATACGAGTATATACCAGATGAGGTAATCGAGAGGTTTAAGGACAAACTTAGATGTGCAAAAGAAGATTACGAGTCGTGCCTCTTACATATAAAACAACTTGTAGATGAAGGTGAGATTGACAGCGTGAGATTACTCCTGCCAACTCTCGTAGAACTTGATCGCCAATACTCGTTTCAGTCACGAATAGCCAAGGCCCCCATACTGGCGGTGTCTGACACCGCATATGCAGAGGATGTCAGTTTTGCCGATGCACTGTTTGACCTGCACTTAGGCTTTGTTAACTCAAACAGCGAAAGATATCGTGTGAACGGATTTATAAGAGGCTTTTTTGATAACCCTGCATACACCGACAGCGTAGACGCACAGGTGCCAGTGGTGATTGCAACCAATGGTACGCTCGAGAGTATGACATCAGAGCTGCTGGATTCGGTTAGCAATTATCCCGCATCACCCATAGTTTTACCCTCATATTATCAGGTTAGAGACAGGGTTAGTCTGGGTGATACATTCAGCCTTCATGCAAGTATTATAAATGGTGGTGCTGATGTTGCACATAATGTGAGGGTACGACTTATAACACCCCAGGCGATCAATATTGTGGGTGAACATGAGTTCTATATTGGTGATTTGGGTAGTGGTGATGAAGCAGATATCACATGGTCACTCATATGTAGGGAGTCGAGTGGTCCTGTATCACTCAGCATAGCACCTCGTGCAGATAATGGCAGGTCGATGTCAAAGACAATAAACATAACAAGCGAATACATCATAGCCCCTGATATTGGGGGTGTAACGGTTGATACAAATTTTATAGAGCCGAATGATTATGTGTATATCAATGCCTATGTAACCGGGGTAAGGGAGATAGACTGGGTAAAGGCTGAGATAACGAAGCCCGGCGAATCATATATTCAGACTGTCTACCTCTATGACGATGGTAATCACTACGATGACGAGGCTGGGGACCATCTCTATGGTGCAAGGTGGAGGCTTTCCAGTTCCCCGGCTGATTATTATGTATCCATTGTTGCCGAGGACGAGGGCGGAGCAGAGAGAAGGCGCGGAAATGTGGTAGGTTTTACGAGTAGGGGATTTGAAAAGGTTAGTGGTCTGTTTTTAGTGAATGATAATCTTGACAGATACGAGATTGCTGGCGATGATACGATAATCGTAGGTGGCGATTTAGAAGGGTATTATAGGACTACACTGGAAAATCTGGGGCACAGCTTCGATGTGTGGAGGACCATATGCCGTGGCATTCCATCCGATTCGTTAGTCGAGCTATACAGAAAGGATGGTTGTATAATCTGGGCAAACGGCACCTACGATGGCAGTGCGATATCAAGAGTAGAGGCCCATAACAGTATAAAATGGTACCTGGGTCGGGAGGGTAGATTTTTCTTAAGCGGTCAGGACATTGCATGGGGTCTAACCCGAGGTGGTGCTGAGGGGAATGCCCTGTTAGGGGATTATCTTAATTGCGATTATCTTCTGGACGATTCGGAAGATTTTTCGCTCCAGGGAGTGGATGGAGACCCGATATCCGATGGATTGGATATATCCATCTCGGGTGGCAGTGGTGCGAATAACCAGAGATATCCCGACGTTATAGAACCGACTGGTGAAGGCACGTCTATATTTGACTACAGTGCTGGACTTTCGGGAGGTGTAAGGACCGAAGATAGGATAGTATACCTGTCGTTTGGATTTGAGGGCATAGATTCTCAGGTAGACAGGGATACGCTTCTTGCCAGAATCCTTGGTTGCTTTTCATTTGTGGGTATCCAGGAGAATCAAACCGGGGTTGGACCATCTTTTAGAATATATCCCAATCCTGCTTGCAGATATTTGTGTCTGACAATGCCAGGGTCATACAAGAGTGGCTTGGTGAGTATATACGATATATCCGGGAGGCTTTTGAGGAGTATAGGCCTAAAGGGTGAGGATAAGGCAGGTGAGACTCACTCTATTGATGTTAGCGATTTGCCTTCAGGAATATACTTTGTCCGGGTAGAGACGCCCACTGAGAAATATATCCGTAAGATAATCCTTGTAAGATAGTATTATATGACTACGGGAGGCGTTATGTAGGACAAACTCTGTCTGCCGTCAGGCAGGCTTCAGGTTTGCGTTATTACGAGTTGTTGGGATGTAGTGCAATCCTTGCCTGTTATCAGAAGGGGTAGACAGGCGACTCCAACTAAAAATAGTATGCTATTGGCAATCCTTTTAATTATAGCGCAATCTCCTGACTCTATCTGTGAGTACAGCCATACGATGATGAGGGGTAGCACACTCAGTGATGCCATTGAGGAAAGCGGATTGGGGAGGGAGACCTATATAAAATTGATATCACTAATCGAGGATAGCACAGCTGTGAGAAAATGTTATCCGGGTGACAAGATAACAATCAAGAGAAAAGGAGAAAGGCTCGTCGAGTTCAATTTCAAAGGCAAAGAACTAACGTACAACGTTGACAGCTGTTATGTATTCAGAAGGGAGAAGGAGAGATTATTACTTACACTTATTCATGGTTACATAGACGGGGGTTCTCTCTGGGAGGCGATGTTATCCAGTGGTGGTTCGCCCAACCTGGTTTATAGATTCGCCGATGAGATATTTGCCTGGGACATAGACTTTAATATAGAGACAAGAACCGGCGACGAATTTACAGTAATCTCCTATAAGAGATTTGTGGGAGATAGATTTGTAGGTTATGGAGATATCCTATATGCTTCCTATAAGACAAGGAACAGGGATTTAGAGGCATTTTACTATACACCCAAAGGAAAGAGCCCCGATTTTTATGAACACATGGGTAGATCTCTTCAGAGGGTTTTTTTGAGGGCTCCACTCTCTTATACCAGGATAAGTTCGAAATTCAGCAAGTCAAGATTCCATCCTATCCTTCGTATCAGAAGGCCTCATTATGGTGTGGATTACGCTGCACCAACTGGTACTCCGGTACGGACTATAGGTGATGGAAAGGTAATCTTAAGGGGATGGAACGGAGGTTATGGAAATCAGGTTATCATTCAACACGGCTCTCAGTTTAAGAGCTATTACGGTCATCTTTCGAGATTCGCAAAGAATGTTAAGGTTGGGCACTATGTTAGACAGGGTGACGTAATAGGTTATGTAGGTTCAACAGGACTTTCAACAGGTCCACATCTTGATTTTAGGATTAAGAAGAGGGGTAAATGGATAGACCCCCTGAAACTCGATCCGCCTTCAAGGAAAGAACCCATCTCAGATGAGGAGATGGGTGAGTTTAAAGAATACAAAGATTATATCTTTTCGTTCCATAGACAGCTCGAGGTCTGCAGGAATCTTTGGATAATGATAGGGATAAGGAATGAACTTAAAGGTTCTAATGTTCAAGAGCCCTGAGACGATAACTTTTTTGCAAGCCTCGATTTCTTCCTCGCTGCTGTGTTCTTGTGAATCACTCCTTTTTTGGCTGCCTTATCTGTTGCAGAGTATGCCTCTTTTAGTGCAGTCACCTTGTCTTTCGAGTCAGTGGCGATTGCTTTTGCTGTCTTGTTTTTCATACGTCTCTTATATCCTGTATTTCTGGACTTTCTGACCTTGCCCTGTCTTATTCTCTTCTTTGTTGATAGGGTGTGTGCCATGTATCCTCCATATAAATTATGGTTCGCTATAGATAAAATCCAGACAAATTATAACATATATTTTGTTATATGTCAAGGGAAAATTTAGATCTTTATTAATTGAGGGTTAGTGGTATTAAATCTGGCAAGTATCATGCACTCCTTAGATTTGATATATATTTATAATATAAGGACTTATAGTTCAGAAGATAAAAAAATAACTTGACTTTTCTCGAAATTTGTGTTAGAATAAGATTCTGCATCTGATTGGTATCAATCAAAATTTTCTTTTTAATTTGTTTTACCGACAATTATATATTTGGTGGTTATACGCGGAAAAAGCAGGAGGTTCTATGGGAAAGATTAGGGTAGGTATTATCGGAGTAGGTAACTGTGCCTCTTCGCTCGTTCAAGGTGTGCATTTTTATAAAAACGCGAAGGACGGTGGGACTATACCAGGTATAATGCATACGAACTTTGGTGGTTACAGAATAAGCGATATAGAATTCTCTTGCGCGTTTGATATCGATATAAATAAGGTCAAGAAGGACCTTGCTCAGGCTATCTTTACGAAACCAAACAATACATTCAAATTCTGTGAGGTTCAGAAACTCGAAGTGCCTGTTTTGAGAGGAATGACCCACGATGGTTTGGGGAAATACCTCTCTCAAATAATACAGAAGGCTCCGGGACCAACGGCAGACA
>CAZRTU010000174.1:0-4527 GCA_964603075.1 uncultured bacterium | reverse complement strand
ATGAGCCTGGTGGGCCCACGCCCGCCCATCCCTGAGGAAGTAGAAAATTACTCTCTGCAGGAGAGAAGGAGGCTCTCTATGAAACCGGGGCTGACCTGCTTATGGCAGGTATCGGGAAGGTACCAATTCGATTTTGACAAATGGATGGAGTTGGATCTCTTTTACATAGATAATTGGTCATTACTGCTGGATATCAAACTCATCTTGCTTACCATACCTGCAATAATATTAGGAAGGGAGGCCTGAACAAATACCCTTACCGTCTAACTCTCTCTACATACTTCCCTGTTCTTGTATCTACCTTTATTATGTCTCCGTTATTTATAAAAAGTGGAACTGAGACCTTCAGTCCAGTCTCAAGTTCTGCTGGTTTAGAACCTCCTTGAGCTGTATCTCCTCTTACTCCCGGATCCGTCTTTTTAACCTTCAACTCGCAGAATGTGGGAATCTCTATTCCAACCGGCTGTCCCTCGGCAAATATTATGGAGACCTCTTCATTCTCTTTCAAGAAGAGAATACTATCAGAGATAAGAGATTCAGGCATAGAGATCTGTTCGTAGGTCTGGTTATTCATAAAGTAATACATATTTCCTTCCCTATAGAGGAACTGATATCTTTTTTCCTCCATCCATACAATCTCTATCTTCTCGCCTGCCCTAAAGGTCTTATCTATAACTGCCCCGTCCTTCAGCCTTTTTAATTTTGTGCGTACAAATGCACCACCCTTTCCCGGTTTGACGTGCTGGAAATCGTAAAGGGTGTGAAGCTCCTCCTCGATTTTTATCGTTATACCCTTCTTAAAGTCAGCAGTAGTCGCCATAATTCCTCCCTTTGACTTTCGATTGACTATCGGGATTACACAAACCGGTAAAGAATTGTCTTCCAAATTGTAAACACCTTACCCATCCTTCATAAAATATCTGCCTGGTAAACTCTTTACAACAGATTTCAGTTCGAGTGCAAGGAGTATTGCGGATAATCTTGATACCGGGATCGAAAGGACCGACACCAAACTGTCGATGTGTACCGCTCTATTGCCCAGACTATTATAGACCTTCATCTCCTCTTCGCTCATCACGGGAGGTTCTCTCTTGCTCACCTTTCTATCTATATCAAGACCATCTATTATGTCCTGTGTGGAAGTAACAGGCCTTGCACCATCCATTATCAATTTGTTCGTTCCTTTGGATGTCTCTTCAGTTATGTTCCCCGGGACAGCAAATACCTCTTTACCCTGTTCAAGTGCCCACTGGACCGTTGAAAACGTTCCACTGTGCATGGTTGCCTCCACAACCAGTATTGCGTCTGATAAACCACTTATTATTCGATTCCTCCTGGGAAAATTCCCTGCAAAGGGCTGGGTACCTATGGGAAATTCAGAAACGCAAGCACCGTTTTTGACTACCTCCCTTAGGAGATAAACATTTTCGGACGGATAGATCCTGTCTATACCACAACCAAGCACAGCAATGGTCCTTCCTCCTTCTTCTAATGCACCCCTGTGAGCACAGGTATCAATACCCCTCGCGAGACCCGACACAACAGTCAAACCCGCTCTCGCAAGTTCCCTTGCGAATCTCTCAGCCACAGCCTTACCATAGCATGAAGCCCTTCTAGACCCTATTATTGCTATTGAATGTTCATCGTTACCCAGGTCGCCTCTAACATATAGAAGCGGTGGAGAATACGGGAGATCCTGTAGACGCTTGGGGTAAGAGCCGCTGGTATATGGTACAAGCTTCACATCCAAACTCGCCATTAGAGAGAGGCTCTGATGGACATCGATATCCAAACAACCCTTTATACCCTCTGCTATCTCAGAGTTTGTAAGTTTCCTAAGCTCCCCCTTTGGTGCCTTAATCACTCCACGGGGAGAACCAAATTTATTTACCAAAAGTTTAAAGTTCTCGACTCCCACTCCCTTGACGAGCGAGAGTCTAATCCACGCCTCAGTCTGTGTCATAGATTCGGCCTATAGGTTTTAGAAGAGATAATGTATTAAATGGCATCAAATGGAGATCCCGGTCGCGGATGGACAGACTATCTTCACGCGTCTATATTTGTAGTCACTAATGGGGGTTGCAGCAGATATCTTTATATGATAATCAGAAATGGTGCCAGATATGGAGCCATCGCTGTTCTGCCTCCAACGCAGCCTTCTCTTATTCGGGTTTACAGCAAGAATTATGTGAACGTGATCCATCTGCATATCTGCGATATCTTCGCCGCTCGGTATAGCCCTTGCCTTATCTCCTCTGAATTCTGTATGTGAATGGTAGTCACCTATTATCTCAACAGTCAGGTTCTTCGTAATCTTCGACATCCTCTCAACAGCACTTGCCCTGGGTTCGCTCCAGGAATACATCCTCTCTGCTGTCTGAGAAGGAATCGCATATTCAAGAACGTAACTATTCCTACCTCTGTATCCGAGCAGCAGACCAAGAGTCTCCCTCCTGTACACCTCAACAACCGAGATTATCATTGCAAGAAATGCTCTCTCTTTTATATACACTTTACAATCTGCCACGAGGAGATTATATATCAGGTTGATGTAAAAGTCAAGGAAAAAAAGAAGGATAGAGTCGAGATTAACAGAACAATTAATCATAAATTACTTGACAAAATTTGATTTATGTATTATACTAAAAAACAGTTAAGCTTTAAATATACTCATTTCACACCTTGCCCGAGATGTTTATCTTTAATATCAAAAATAAAAGTCGAGAACACCTGCTGAAAACACCCCGAGCATAAAAGGAGTGACCTTGCTAATATTAGAGATTGCCTTAATAATAGTACTCTCGAAGCTCTTTTCCGACCTTGCAACCAGGCTCAAACAACCCCCAGTACTGGGTATGTTAGTTTTAGGCCTTCTCTTAGGTCCTTCCGGGTTCCATATAATTGAACATAATGAGGTAATAAATATCTTCAGTGAGATCGGAGTCCTTATACTCTTATTTATGGTGGGCCTTGAAACCAGCATAAGTCGAAAACAGGGGAAAATCGCATCGGTGATAGCAGTAAACGGAGTTATCATCCCATTCGCGCTGGGATTCCTTTCCGGTATAATCTTCCATCGAACCATTGCTCAGAGTCTTATCCTCGGTACTATCCTCACTGCTACCTCTGTATCTGTAACCATAATGACCCTGATGGACATCGGCAAATTCCGTTCGCCAGAGGGGAAGCTGGTGCTTGCAGCGGCTATTATTGACGACGTAATCGGTATAATTATTCTCACTGTAGTACTATCTTTTGTGGGGACTGTTACATCTCCATTCATAACCGTGATTAAACTTGTAGGCTTCTTTGTAATCGCGTACCTGCTTGGGTTACTCTTTCTCATAGCCTTCAGATGGGTGGAACGTCTGCGTGCCCGTGAAGCGGTATTTGCCACCGCCTTCGCCATGATGCTAATATATGCGTACCTGGCAACGAATATGGGGGTTGCATCAATAACAGGTGCGTATATTGCAGGAGTCATACTGAGAAAGACAAGGTATCAGAAAACGATACTTTCGGGTATGGATACAATAGGACATGCACTCTTCATAAATTTCTTCTTCGTTGACATCGGGCTCAAGACTAATCTAACTGCGATCAGCGGTAACTACCTATTCCTGATTATATTTATCGTCTTCGCAGTAGTGGGCAAATTAGGTGGTTCAATGATGGGCACGACCATCATGCGCCTAAAACCCAAAAGGGGACTAAGGATTGCCATAGGCATGATTCCGAGAGGAGAGGTGGCACTGGCAATCGCTTCAATCGCTCTCTCTCAGGGAATAATATACAAGAGAGACTTCTCTTCCGTGGTTTTGATGACGATAGTATCGGCTCTTATCACTCCGGCGCTACTAAAACTTTCGTTCCGTGAGAGGAGATTAAAAGCCAAAACTGCTAAAGATATAACAGATGAAAGGAGATGATAATTTCCATTTTTTTTCCCACAAGAGATCATAAACTTCTTTAAGAACAGTCTCGTGAAAGAAGGAGAGGTGAAAAGATGAATAGTAGAAAAATAAACTCCATATTCTTATTCTCATTAATGGTGTTATCTTTGGTCGGTACAGGGTATGGCGAGGACCCAAAGGAGGCGTACTACTACGAGAGATTAGAGGAAGGGAAGGTCAGATGTCTAAACTGCCCGCACGAGTGTATCCTCTCTCCTGGTCAGAGGGGGATTTGCCGAGTTCGTGAGAACATAGGAGGTAAACTTTATACCCATGCATATTCTAATCCATGTGCTGTCCATATCGATCCCGTTGAGAAAAAGCCTCTCTTTCACTTCCTTCCTCAATCATCTGCACTCTCACTTGCAACAGCAGGATGCAATTTTAGATGTAAATACTGCCAGAACTGGAGCATATCTCAGAAACGACCAGAGGAGACACAGAATTATGATCTCACTCCACAACAGGTTGTCAACTACGCTGTTAAAAAAAAGATACCCATTATAGCATACACGTATTCAGAGCCTTCTGTATTTTTTGAATACATGATTGATATATCCAAGATCGCAAAAAA
>CAZRTU010000173.1:0-4539 GCA_964603075.1 uncultured bacterium | reverse complement strand
GCCTTGATAGGGAGATGGGTTCTAAAAGGATGAACTCTGTTTATCCTACAGTGTCTTCTGTTGCCTGGACCACCTATTCTACTGGTAGAAATCCGGCAGAGCATGGCATATTTGGATTTATGGACAGAGATCCCAATCCCTTTAACCTGAAGATACCCACAGCAATGGATCGAAAGGCGGAGACAATATGGCACAGGCTTTCACAGCAGGATAAGAGGGTCGTAGTGATTAATGTTCCGCTTACCTACCCACCTGAGAAGGTGAATGGTATTCTCGTTTCCGGGTTTTTGTGCACCGATATAGAGAAGTGCTCATACCCCGCGGAATTTAAAGATTATCTAAAGGCTAAAGAGTATATAATAGATCCAGATGCATGGCTTGCAAGGGAGTCAAAGGGAAAGTTTATGCGACAGCTAATACAGGCAATGCAGAAGAGGTTTGAGGTGACCTTCGAATTGATGGATAAGGATAGATGGGATTTCTTCCAACTCCACGTTATGGAGACCGACAGGCTATTCCACTTTTTCTGGGATGATCTGGAGAACAGTGGCGGATTTTACCAGGATGTTTTAACCTTCTTCAAAGAGCTCGACAATTTTATAGGAGAATTAAGGCATAGACTCTCCAAAAGTGACAGATTTTTGATCTTATCTGACCATGGGTTTTGCGGCATAAAGGCGGATGTCCAGTTGAATGTCTGGTTAGAAAAAGAGGGATTGCTTAGTTTTGGATCTTCTGCAGGTGCGAAGAAACTTGTAAATTATCATAGAGATTCTGTCTGTTATTCACTGATCCCCGGACGAATCTTTGTTAACCTGAAGGGAAGGGAAGATAGGGGATCTGTAAACAGAGATGAATATAACAAGGTAAGAGAGGATATCAAGCAGAGGCTTCTGGATTTAAAAGACCCTGAGGAGAATTGTAATGTCATTGAAAGGGTTTTCTTTAGAGAGGAGATATATGAGGGTGATTATATCGACAGCGCTGCCGATATAATCGCCCATCCTGTAAGGGGATATGATCTGAAGGCTCGGACAGATGTTGATGATATTTTTACGAGGACTGTAATAAATGGTATGCACACCTATGATGATGCGTATATCTGTGGTTATAACTTAGACACCAGTAATGTAAAGTCAATCCAGGATATTCGTGATAAATGCCTGCACATCTAATTTGGGTTCTCGATTTTCCCCCAAATTCTTTTTCAACTCTATCACCGAAATAGACCCACCTGATAGTTTCATCCTTAGTTTTTAATGTTGGATGTTAAAAATCCAATGAAGACATGTTGTTTGAGTAGATTGGTTTCTTAGAGTAATTATACAGTCTATCTTTGATGCCTGAAATTCCTTGACAAAAGGGCTATTTTATATTATAATAGTACGGTATGTACAATAATATTAACAAGATGAATACATATCATGGATCACGACTGTAAGCAGGAAATCCATTCTCTCCCTCCTTTTAAAACTCGAATTATACGAGCCGAATCCAAGGGGTTTAACCTAATACTCTGTAACTGTGTATGTTTTACTCAGACCGAGAGGCTTACCTTTTAACAGCAGAATTGAGGTTGTGATGGCGGGTAATGATTCTATATTGCTATATCCCAACTTCTCTAATGCTTCATTTTTAACTATAAGAGCATAGTTTAACTCTCGATGACCAGTTCTCAACTCTGCCTTTCTGTACAGGTTGTGCGGTTCTTGCGGATGTTCTTGGACGAATTTAAAACCGTTTTTAGAGTATCTTGATAAGAGCTTTCCAACATTAATATGAGCAATGGATCTTCGATAGACACAACATCTTCTTCTGATAATGAGAACGGATTGTTTTATGAGAAAGAACTTGCCAACATATTTAAAAATGCAGGCATCGGCATTGGTGGAATACTTATTTCCTATGCAATCTCCTATTTCACCAGTGTAATAGCCACGAGGGTGGTAGGGGCAAGTTTTTATGGTATATACTATCTTGCTGAGACCTTGTTTATACTATGTGGATTTCTGGCTTCCATTGGTTTGTTTAGGGGTGTACTTCGTTACGTATCATTTTACAGCGGAAAGGATGACCATTCCCGACTAAAAGGGACTATTCTTTTAGGAATCAAGATAACATTGATATCGAGTCTGGCAGTTGCAGTAACAATCTTTGGGTTCGGGAGATTGATATCTGAGAAATTGTTCCATAAACCTGACCTTGCTGTTGCGCTGAGAATTCTAATTATGACACTTCCTTTCTCGGTTTTAACCGGGGTATTTCTCTCAGCACTTCAGGGACTGAGACTGATCAAATACCATATTCTGACGAATAATATTATCCGCCCTTTCACAAGGCTCGTAATACTTGTATTTTTATTTGTGATAGGTCTAAGATTCTTGGGCCTTGTGTGGGCGATGGCATTGACGGTTGTTATTACCTCACTTTCTTCATTTTATTTTTTAATAAGGAATTGTCAGTGTTTTAAGAGACAGGTAAAGGCTGTATACGAGAACTCAGCTATTGTGAGCTTCTCATTGCCACTTTTCTTAGAGAGATTCTTGAGTTACCTTATCAGCTCAGCACCTGTTTTGCTTCTGGGTTATTTCATGAGTTCTATGGATGTTGGTATATATGGTATAGGAGTCAAGCTCGGACAGTTGGTTGTTCTATCCTTGACATCGTTTAACATGATATTTGCACCAACAATATCCTTCCTCTATGGTGGAGGAGAGCGAGAAGCCTTGGTGAGCCTCTTTAAGACGGTAACAAAATGGGTATTTACAATCGGTTTTGCAGTCTTCTTGGTCCTCCTACTGTTTGGCAGGCCTATATTGAGTATTTTTGGAAGAAATTTTGTTGCAGGGTTTAATGCACTTTACCTCATTGCACTTGGACAGTTATTTGACGCAAGCGTAGGTTCATCGGAATATCTCTTGATGATGAGCGGAAGACCCAAGTTTAATCTTCTAAACTCGGGAGTTCTTTGTGGGCTGACGATTGCGTTCTCATACATACTAATACCTAACCACGGCATCGTTGGCGCGGCACTTGCAACGGTTATTGCTTTTGCAGTAGTGAATGTCCTAAGACTTGCGGAGGTTTATCACTTAGAGAGAATACATCCATACAAGAGAGGCTTTTTAAAACCCCTGGCCTCTGGAGTATTGTCTGCACTACTTGTATATATACTCGGTAAAGTTTTCCCATACGTGGATAGTCTTATATTCTCAATATGTTTTGGCATAGTGTTTATCTTTTTATTTGTTTTCCTCCTCCGGCTGTTCGGCTTTGAGAGAGAGGACAGATACATACTGGGTCTTATCCAGAGAAAGTTACGTTCGGTAGGAGTGTGGCTTTGATTTCTTATTGCCCTTAGGCTATCTTAGGTTGATATTATCCAGTGTCAAATTCACGGAGACATAGAGTAGCCCTTGTTACCAGGATATGCCCTCATTATGTGATTCCGCTTTACAGAATGCTGGCTCAGGAGGTCGACCTCACCGTTTTTTTTGGCAAAGGTAAGAAGACCGGGAGTCAGCAGAATGCTAAGAAAGTGGAGGGATTTAAGAATTACAAGCTCTTTACCGTACCTCTGACATTGAGAGTAAGAGAGATGAGTTATTATATAGTCTTACATCCTGTGTTGTTATTTTATCTGCATAGAGGCAATTATGATGTGATAATTTCAGAAGGTGCGACAAATATTTTGAACCTAATTTTTATTTCCGCTTTTTGTTTTCTCTACAGAAAGCCGTTGATAATAAGAGACTCTGGCAGAAACAGGATGATACCGAGGAGTTTTCAGAGAAAGATGCTCGATCCTCTACTTAATTGTATATATAATAATGCCGATGCCATAATAGCTTATGGGGACATCTCGAGGGATTATATGATTTCGGTCGGTGTAAAGGGGGAAAAGATCTTCGTAGCCCAGAATACGGTAGACCTGGATTCCATCGCTATGAGAATAGAGGAATACAGAGGAAAAGCTGATTTTTTGGATATGAGAAAGGCACAAATGGGCTTGAATGAAAAGAAGGTTATCTTATACATAGGTGCTTTAGAGAGGAGAAAGAGGGTAAGGAATCTATTGATTGCCCTTAAAAGAATACAGGAGGAAGACAAGGAAGTCGCCCTATTGATAGTGGGAGACGGCCCCCAGAGGAAAAGACTCGAAGGGTTCGTAAGAGAGAACGCTGTAAAAAATGTAAAGTTTCTTGGTAGAATTGTAGAGGAATCTGCGCAATATTTTTTGCTTAGCGACCTGGTTGTCCTACCTGGATCAGGTAATCTCACCACCATTGAGGCAATGGCATATGGTAGAACTATTATAACAGTAGCATATGGTGGCCCAGAATATGAGATAATCGAGGACAGAAAGACAGGTTTTCTTGTAGAAAAAGATGATATAGAGGGATTGACAGATACAATCAGAGAGCTTTTGAAAGGTAACAGACTCAGGGAGAAGGTCGGATTTGATGCACGAAAAAGCGTTTATAATAAATGCGGGTTAGATAAGATGATTTCAGAGATCAAAAAGTCGATAGAATTTGC
>CAZRTU010000172.1:0-4539 GCA_964603075.1 uncultured bacterium | reverse complement strand
TTCAGTGGAACTGACAATGCCCGAAACGTCGAGATTACCATGGATCTGAGCCGCGTCTCCTCCAGCGGTATTCTGAATGAAGAGAATGGGTGAAGAGGATGATGCCCTGAGCGTACAGGGTAGAAATATTTTATCACCGGTCAGTGTGCTGTCCTGTATCATGTTGCCTGTTATGCTATTTAACTGTTCTTCATTTATATATCTCAAGTCAAGGGCAGTAGTATCCTTTCCCTGCAGTTTGCCGCTGTTATGCGAATATACGGCAATACCAGCAGAGTCTACATAGACTATGTCGCCGGATTGATCGTCCACGTATTTCTTGGTCACAAGCAGACTATCGGAGTCGATTTCGCCTTTATAGAAATCGCTGGAGATAATATTGTCACTGACCCTTACGTTTCCATTAAAATATCCAGCATAGTTTCGGGTCGGCGAGGTCGACTTTGCATATATCCCAAAAGAATCTGATTCAGCATAAACGCCATAGTGAACACCTGAACCACTACTCGCTGCGGAGAAATGTCCGCCGTATGTATCGCCTGTTCCAGTGTTAACACTGTAGCTCCGAATCCCATAACTGATATTGTAGGTATTGCCGCTACTTGAGGCATAGAGTCCATAACGGTTGCCAGTTCCAGCAGTAGCAGTTGCGAAGTAGCCACCAAAAACAGTACCGCCTCCCGTGTTACTTCCAAGACTCCTCATACCATAGACAGGACTCGAGGATATACCATATCCCTCGCTAAGTAATCCATAGTGATGACCGGTCCCTGCGGGAGAGCTTGAAAAATATCCTCCATAGGCAGTGCTGCTGGAGGTATTCTCACCTTTACTATATAGTCCGTAGGTAATGCCGGTATTGTTATTTGTTGTGTATATCTTTAAACCATTTGAGGGATCGATGGAGTTTGTCTGGTGGTACAGATAAAGTGCCGGGCTTTGGGATAGGGTAACTGAGATGGTGTCCGGTAAATATTTGTTTATCCAGCGGTCGTCCAGAGCAGTGGTATCCTTTCCCTGAAGTCTTTCTGCATCGTACGCAAAGACAGCAACACCCGAAGAGTCCGAGAAGGCGGTACTATCAACAGAGAGGGTATACAGTGCGGTATCTGATGAGATTGCGTGCAGGGCTTCGTAGGCGTAACTGGCGAGTCCGGAGGAGTCTGAGAAGGTAGCTTCCTCTGAAAATGCTGCATCATGGGCATAGTCTGCAGTATCCGCGTAGGCTGCAGAATCCACACTTATCACATTTGCAGATAGGGCATAATCCGCTGTGTCGGCATAGGTTGCAGAGTCCAACCAGGTGATATTGGTGGATAGGGCATAATCCGCTGTGTCGGCATAGGTGACTCTGAAGTTCGGAGCCATATCACAGCTCTGAATCGTACTATCCATTATGCTGGCAGAGGTGACAGAGCTATTCTGGATCATTTCTGCGGTTATTGACCCTGTCTGTCCCTCGTTTACCCATCTGGAGTCCAGATCCATAATCGAATTATTATCGAGCATCTGGGCATTTGTCGCCAAATGACATGAATCCGCGTAAAAGGCGATCCCGGAGCCTGCCGAGTAATTTGAGGTGTCAGCATAACCCGCTATGTAAGCCCTACCGACGCTGGCGATCTTCTGCCTTGGGGAGAGTGTCTCTCCCTCTACACTGAGCTCGAGCCAGAGGCTGGAATGATCCAGGAATATTGAGGTCGGTATGGGCACGAGCTCCCCCAGGATTACATTAAATATACCTCCGTCTACAGGCACATCCGTCCAGGATTCAGTCCAGAGAAGATTTCCATGTTCTTGTGAATTGTATATCTTGAATATAATATCGTAATCACCGCTTAAGGCAGTATCCTCCTCTGCGTCAGAGAGGTAACCCTGAAAATTGATCTCTTGTGGTATTATTACTTTATCTTTAATATTCTTTGATTTCACGGTTGCCCGAGAGGAGATTGTAGGCTCAGGAGCCTCTCTTATCTCGACATTTACAGCCAGTATTACCAAGAGTATGCAGGATAACATACATTACCTCCTTTTTATATTCTCGTAATTTTATCTGACTAAGATCAATTTCTTTGTTGATGTAGGTTTTCCGTTTAAGGCGAGACGATAGAAATATACACCAGCAGGAAGTGGATTGCCATTTTTGTCTGTTCCATCCCATTTCAGCCTATAGTCTCCCGCCTTGATCCGACCATTCTGCAGAACCTTGACCAGCCTGCCAGTTAGGTCGTATATCTTCAGAGATACAGAGCTTTTCTCTGCGATGGTGTAGTATATATTAACAGGGCAGCGCGAAGGGTTTGGTATGACCCCATAGAGTTCTGTCATAGATACTTCATTCCGAATTCCCTCTACAGCGGATTTTCTGCAGGAAAGACATGCCAAGAAACCATAATTGGACACATAACTGGGGGAACTTCCGCTTCCGATAACAGAGGGTTGTCCACCCGCACACCAGACCTTATAACTGTTAGAGCTACACACAGAACCCGTCTCATCGAGACAGGCAGCCTTGAGAGAATAACCACTCACCAGGAGGATCGATATCATTAACAACATAACACCCCCATTCTATTCTTTCGGTTGGCTCTAATGAATTTTTTCCTCTTTAGAAGGGTCTCCCGATCTATACAAGGTGACTCGGTGCCTTGATTATTTAAATGCCTGGCGAGATGAGACTCTTGTTGTTTTGATCCGACCGTAATATTTGGGATAATAGAAACTAAATGCATTAAAGACTCAGCCTATTATATAAAAAATTTAACGATTTGTCAAGGCAAAAATAGAAAGGGAGGGCCTCGCATCCCTCCCAAGTTTTATCAGATCCATCGGGTTGAATCTAATAGGTTCCTATTTCAGATTGTAAAAAGCACGTTCTACTAAACCTTACTACTTGGGCGTAAGTATCCCTAAAGGAAGTATCTGTTCCTGCATTGAGACTCCACCGTGCTGAAAGGTATGTTTGTATTCTGATTCGTATTTTTCTGGTTTTGATGGATAGATGAAATAGTAGTCCTCTTTTGCAATTGCATATTTTATTTCTCTGTTGGGTAACCTATAGGTATCAGGATTCTCTATGTAGATACAGTGGCGTTCGTTAGCCTTGATTACTGGACCGTATTTATAACGGAGGTTTCTTGAGATTGCCCTGCTTCCTTCTATTATGGTCGGTTTTTGGGTTATTATTGCCCCGTGATCCGTAGTTATTATTATTGTTGCTTTTATATTTTTTAGGTCTTTTATCAGTCTGTATATATGGGATCTATCGAACCACAATTTTGTAAATTGCCTCAGGGAGTCTTCGTCAGGCAGGACCTCTTCTATCACCTGAGATTGCATCCTCTGGTGAATCAATATGTCCAGGTAATTTACCACTATTGAAACGAACCTTGCCTTTCTATATACTCGTGCCCTTTCCTGGAGTTTCTCGGCTTCCTGGATATTTCTTATCTTAAAGTATACGGGGCCTTTCATATTTTTTATCTCCTGAACCTGAATCGCAAGGAGATCCCTTTCATACCTGTTCTCTTCAGGGTCCCAGTATTGGGGGAATCTGTGAGCAATTTCATCGGGGAAGACTCCGGCAAAGATTGAATTGCGAGCATAAGGAGTCGCCGACGGGATGATGGACAGGTATTGGTGCTCCTCGATATTGAAATCTCTCTGAAGGATTGGTTTTATAGCCAACCACTGATCGTATCTCATACAGTCAAGAAGTATGAAGTAAAGTCGCTTCTGCTTGGGCAGTCTTGGCATAACGTATTTTCTGATTATATCTGCTGAGAGATCGGGTCCAATTCCCTTGAGGAGCCAGTTTGGATATGCTGTTTCGATAAACTTCGCAAATTGCCTCTCTGCCGTCCAAAGGAGGTCTGTATGTGTTTTTCTGAATTCTTCGTCGCCAAATTTAGAGAGTTCAACATCCCACTTCACGAGTTCGAGGTAGGTCGATATCCATTCCTCGATTTCAATCTGGCTGTATATCTTAGTGTTGGTGGATGAGTAGAATTTGGCATACTCTTCCGGCTGTTTTCTCTTTATGATTTCTCTCCTTTCCAGTATTCTCTTTACTGTGGAAATTAGCTGTTGAGACTTTATCGGCTTGACGAGATAATCCGTTGCCTTTGAGCTGTATGCCTTTTCGATGAGTTCCTCGTCCTCACTCTTTGTAATCATTACCACCGGTATGTTTGTATCTAAAGACCTTATCTCGCGGAGACTTGCCAAGCCGTCTTTGCCAGGCATGATCTCGTCTAAAAGGATAAGGTCAAAAGGGAATCTCTTGAGCAGAGATACACCATCATCTCCCGAAGCCACCCCGGTTACATTATATCCCTTGTCCTCAAGTAGCATTATCAAGGGCTTAAGGAGATCTATTTCGTCATCTATCCATAGTATATTCATATATCATCCAATCAGTGGGGGTTGAAAGAAAAAATAGAGGAGAGCTACGATTCTGAAATAGAACCGGACTGTCACTTCTTTGCTCTCCTTGTCGCTCTATGCATAGGAAGATGAATTATGAAACTGCTTCCTCCA
>CAZRTU010000171.1:0-4563 GCA_964603075.1 uncultured bacterium | reverse complement strand
AGCTTGACTGGATGGAGTGATACTACAATACTTCCTGTCGATAATATAACCACCCTTGTGACTCCTGCATATCAGGGTGAGAAATATGCAGCAGATTACGCCATTGTATTTAGTGCAGGTATCTTAGACACCTCCGTTCACCTTCAGGTTGGTTATCCTTATCCTCTCGATCTTCCAGCAGTTCCAGTGAACTTTAGAATATTCAACTTAAACTCGCATCTCCCTGTTAAATTTGCACTTCATGAGCAGAGCCAAACTACTGATTCAACTATATCACCTAAGGAGAGGATAATATTTCTACAGAGAATAGAACCCGATACCTCGTTAGTACCGACCTGGGTTATTAAATTTAGTAGCGATACACTGGTTTCCCTACCCAAGGAAGGAGATACACTCTACGTGTCTACAAAAAAGCCGTTCCGTTCAAACGATATTTACGAATTTACTGTAAAGGGTGCATATATCGACAATGAACAGGCAAAGGTTGACTTAGATAAGATTAGAGTTGTTCCGAACCCCTATATTGCCGCAGCAACCTGGGAGAAGCACAATCCTTATTCAAGCGGAAGGGGGCCAAGAGAGCTTCATTTCATACATTTACCTTCTAAGTGTACCATAAGAATCTACAACCTGAGGGGCGACCTTGTCCAGACATTGGAACACGAGACCTATTACTATGATGGAACCTGCAGGTGGAATATGATGACCAAGGATAATTTAGACATTGCATATGGAGTCTACTTCTACCATATAGAGGCTCCGGGGATTGGAGAGAAGACGGGGAAGTTTGCTGTGATTAAATAAAATAGGACGCAGATGAACGCCGATAAACACTGATTTCTTACAAATTGAATAAAAAAGACTTATGTGACTCTCAATAAGTCCGTAAAAAAGTAGGGCAGGGTTTCCTGACTGCCGCGAGGCAAGTCAGCACTGCGACAAAGCAAACCTGCCAGCGGATAGGGTTTGCTCTACATGAAGTCTTTTCGCATCCTTTAGGCTATTAGGCAACTCGAATTTGGTGAGTATATCACTATGGTCATTGAGTAATATGTAGGTAAGATATTTATAGTTTCTGTATCGAAAAGGAGGAATAGCTATTATCTCTCATAAGTACTCAGTAATAATTATACCAGGAGTACGAATGGGGAGAGGATTTATCTTAGTGGTAGGGCTGCTGATATCTGTGCCAAACTTTGCACAGATATGGGTAGCAAGATATAATGGACCGGCTGATAGTAATGATTGTGCATATGCAATTGCAGTGGATGGGAGTGGCAATGTATATGTGACAGGAGAGAGTTTCGGTTCAGGCACTAATAATGACTATGCGACAATTAAATATTCGTGTGAAGGAGGAGTAGGTGTGGAGGAGGGATTCTTCCCTAACACTCAGTATGACAGGTTAGAGGCATATCCGAATCCATTTATTCGATTTTCGGTTATCGGTTATCGTTTATCGGTCAAAGACAGAGTCTCGCTGAAGATTTATGATTTGACAGGAAGATTGGTAAGAACTCTTGTAAATGATGAGATGGACGCAGGCTATCATACAGTAAGATTGGATACAAGACTTCTGAGCTCGGGTATCTACTTCATCAATTTTCAGGCAGGTGACTCTAACCAGACCAAGAAAATAGTGCTGACGAGATAGTTTTTGGAGTAGATGAATCGAAATATACTATTTTAAATAGTCATGGAATCAGAGATGAAAAACCCAAATTACCAAAGCCCAGCCCTAGTGATGTTAAGAATAGAGGAATAATGGAGAAAATGTCTTATTTTGTGATCTCGTTTCTTATCACCTTTCTGTCGTGCTACAGAAATCCTACGGATGCAGAAATGGAGTGTGTATGGACAGTTCAATACACTGATACAACTGGATTTTTTACTGCAGTCGATTTTGTTGACCAAAATAATGGCTGGGTCGTTGGAAGCTCTGGTAAAATACTCCACACAACGGACGGTGGCTCAAACTGGGTCTCTCAAACAAGCGGCATAAACGGGAGTTTGGAGGATGTCGATTTTGTGGATATGTCCATAGGTTGGATTGTGGGAAATGATGGAGTAATTCTTCACACAGAGGATGGTGGTCAGACCTGGCACCTTCAGGAAAGCGGCACTGACTTACTTCTACTTGATGTCTGCTTTGTAGATAAAAACAATGGATGGATAGTGGGAAAAAGTGTTTGGTCTGATGACTCTTTGAATATAATTTTACATACATCTGATGGAGGGAAGAACTGGGAAGTCCAGAAAAGCACTTTGGAAGGGGTATTAGAAAGCATCACCTTTATCGATCCTAATGAAGGCTGGGCTGTAGGTAGATTTTCCAATCCTGGCCCGTCAGGGAGAGCTTGGATTCTCCGTACGACTAATGGCGGTGAGAATTGGGCAACTCAATATAAAGATGAGCCAGGATGGCTATTGGATGCCTTCTTTACCGATCGCAATTATGGCTGGGCGGTAGGAAATGGAGGGATAATACTCCATACATCGGATAATGGCGGGAGTTGGAAATTTCAGGATAGCAAGACTGATGAATCGTTACTGTGTGTTTGGTTTATTGATCGAAGAAATGGATGGATTGGAGGGACGGCTTATAGTAGTCCTTATGCCCCTCCAACACTCTTACACACAAATGATGAAGGAGAAAATTGGGAAAGACAAGAGATCAAAGGACTCGATCACATCTCAGGACTGTTGGACATTTGCTTTATTGATTCGTATCATGGTTGGATAGTAGGATATGCACCGGGTTTGGTCCTTTGTTATTCCCAACAATAGATAAGGAGAAAGGGGGATACAATGAAAAAATATACGATGTTGATTATAGCTTGCTTGAGCGTCTTTGTACCGTCACTCTACGCAAGGAAAGGCGAAGTTCCGTTTTCGCTAGTTCAGGAGGCAGCACTGTCTTTTGCTGATGAAATCTTTGGCAAAACTGCAGTGGGTCCGTGGCAGGTGTATTATGGTTTAGATAATAAGCCCGCAGTATATGTTTTTACGTTCCGCTTGAACAGCGAAGGCATTTTAACAGAGGGCGAGATTTTCGCACAGATAGCCGAAGGGGAGAAATTGATTAAGAAGGGAAAAGAAATAAATAGCAAAGAAATGATAAAATTGGGATGGAAAGCTAAGATTGGTGAGGATAAATATGGAATGGTTATGATCTCTGCAAGATATGAGAAGGATCCGGTGCTCGAATACTATCGTGCTCTTCCCTTACATTATGTTTCCTATGACAGTGCTCTAAAAGTTGCCCACAAGCAATTAGATACATCTGCCGTGGAGTTTTCAAGATGCATATATTATACTCCCTTCGACTTATGGCTGGAATTTGTTTCAGGAAATAAAAAAATCCTAGTGTCGCCATTTTTGTTTAAGACATATAAGGAAGAAGAGATTTTTTGTGTCCCTCCCCATAGAGAAGAGAATCCTAATGCAGAAGAGAAATGGCTGAATATTGAAAAGGGAAGAAGTAGAAAAATAAAATCCAGTGAATATTACATTCCTGATGTTCCCGACTATGACTGGTCTTATGGATGCTCTCCTACAGCATCAGCAGATGTTCTTGGCTACTGGGATACAGAGGGATACCCCCTATTAATTGACTATTATTTTGATAGATGGGATTGTGTCGAATGGGAATGGGATTATCATGTTCCGAATGTACAAAGAGAACTTGCACTTGCAATGGATACTGATACATTAACCGGTGGTACTTGGCCTTCACACATTGCCCCGGGGACTCAAGAGGTATGTAACAATCCTGAATGGGAAAATGAATACGATTTTCAATGTACAAACATCGGTGACAACTACAACCGCCTTGTTCACGAGATCAATATGGATCGTCCATCGCATTGGGTTGTCATGGGACACCCTACTTATAAAAACCACTCAGTATGTGCTGTAGGATGGAACTCTGATGGTTATATTTGCATACATGATACATGGAGCAGCACCCCTGTAGATCGCTGGATTCTATATGATTGGGGAAGCGGGTCTCGTCACGTAATTCCTATAGTTCCCTTTCCAATTAAACCGACAGGCTTAACTGCCACAGTACCATCTTTAAACGAGATAGAGTTAGGTTGGGACGATGTAATGACTGGAGAAAATGGATATAAGATAGAGCGGAAAAAAGGAGCAGGTGAAACATATACACAAATAGCTACCACAGGAAAAAATGTGACTCTCCGCAACGATCCAGGATTAGATCTTGGTACCACCTACTACTATCGGGTAAGGAGTTTCAATGATGCAGGAGATTCGCCTTACTCAGACGAGGTGTGTACTACTACACTTTCCTCTGGTAATATTACAAGGAGTGCGACCATAAGTGACACCCAGTATGTCACAGGGGATATAACACTTCTTGGAGGCATTAGCCTGACAATTACTTCTGGGACCGTTCTTTACTTTACTGATAAAGCAAGGTTAATTATATACGGCAATCTATACGTTGACGGTACAAGTTCTAATCCGGTTGCTTTTACATCTTCATCTGGCTCTAGTCCTGGGAGATGGGGAGGAATATGGATTTACAATGATACATAT
>CAZRTU010000170.1:0-4609 GCA_964603075.1 uncultured bacterium | reverse complement strand
CATTATCAGCTCTTCTATACAAGACGTATGAATGAGATCCTCGCCGGTATTAAACTCTATGGAAAAATCAGGTCGACTGAGCTGCTCGCCCTTGACGTCCAGACTAAAGACACGGAGGAGAATTTCTCTGTATTGCGTGTCAAGCAGGAACTCATTAATACGACCACGCTTGGAGCAATCCTCACACACAAGCAGGGCTCTGATTATGTGAGTCAAGCCGCTGGTATTGACCTTAATCTGCCTCTTCGCAGACCTTTCCTTCTTACCTCTCAATTTGCTGCGACCAATAATACCAGTATCTCTGGTGATAGATGGGCAGGGTTTGTGGGAATTGAAGGAGAGACGAGCGAATACGGTGCCGGAATTTATATGGGACGCATTGGTTCAGAATTCTGGGTCGATCAGGGTTTTATAAACACCTATGACATCGGCAGGCAGGGCATATCTGGTTATGTCTGGGATATGTTCATACAGGATAAAGCCTGGTTTCAGTGGATAGATGCGGGATTTAGCTTTGATCTGGCACAGGAGATTGGTGATAGACTCTCCCTGGGTCAAATTGAATTTTGGTCGAATTTTGTAACCCGTCCAAGATGGCGTTTTTCTATTAATGGCAGGAGAAGTTATGAGCGATACAGTGAGGACAAGTTTAATAATACAAGGCTGACATTTGAAATAGAAACCAATGTTGGAGGCGCAGAGGGCTTTGCTTCACACCTCTCCTTTGGCAACCAGTATGGCTATCCGATAGAGACCTTCCATCTTGGATTTCTCTTTCTGCCAATACAGCGCATAACGGTCTTTCCCTACTTTCAGGCAATACATTGGGGTGATACCTACTGGCAGTGGCTGGTAAATTCTTATATCTCGTATCAGGTAACTGAGAAGGCATTCTTCCGAATATATTTCCAGGCTGAATCAAATGAAGACACTGTGACTGATAAGGCATTTTCATTTGAAGAGATTGAGAATCTAAACAACAATCTCCTCTTCGGATACGAATTCGCCCAGGGTAGTATCCTGTATCTGGTTTATAACTACTCCAAAGACTTCAGCATGGACAAGGTGGGAAATCTCCTGGTTGCAAAGTTCACCTGGTCCCTGCGTTTCTGACAAAGGATTACTTCCTTGTAACTATTTTATGTAGAGGACTACCGATCATTGAGTCTACTCAGTTTACTCGGTTTATTGGGTTATTAGGTCATTGGTTTTTAGTATCTTTTATGCTCGTTAATCCCTGCCTACCCTGACTGCGGTCAGGTCTACCTATCTTGCCTGTCGGCAGACAGGTCGGTAGATAGGCATGCAGGCACGTCATAATCTGAATAATCTGCGTTCTAAATCTGTGTAATCATTGGTGTCAAATGCCTTATAATCACAAAAAATTATTTATCATCTTCCCGTGCTTGATATACCTCCTATTCTCAAATATCTATGCCCAGACTAACGACAGTCTCTACATTACCTTTAGATATAATGATAATAACGGCTCCATCATTCGTGCATTTCTAACCGGCGGCTTCAATAACTGGGGTCCAAACATCGATGGAAGGATTGGAATTGGTACACCATCTCAAATGTTTTATGATAAAAGCAGTGAATATTGGATAAAACGACTTAAGTTGCGCACAGGAGAAACTTACGCATATAAATTCCATTTCCATCTCAACCAATCGGGTAACCGATGGCAGTGGATACCCGACCCACTCAATCCTGTCATGGATGGCTCGGATGACTTCAACTCAAAAGTTACCATTACTGACCCGATAATATTCGAACCGACGCTGAAAAAAGATTCTACAGGAAAGGTGATCAGAATAACTGCAGGCTTATTCTCTTCAACTTCGGTCTCGGAGGTCAGGCTGATAGTAGACGATGATATTATTGATTTAATACCTTTCTTCGACACTTATACCGGTATACTTGACTATACCTTCCCACAAGGGATTTCTGACACAGCATCGCTACAAATCGTTGCTATAGATAGCTTGAACCGATTAGTTAGGTTTCAATACCCCTCATATAAAAAAAGACAGAGAAAGATCGATGTCACTTTCTTATTCCATGCAAATCAGAATCTGGTTCCCGCTGGCAAGGTCGCAAATCTCGCGTGTTTCGTGGGATTACTTGAGACTCTTAGGGAACATCCATTACTTAAATTCCAGCTTCATTTCTCCGGCACACTACTGCATGACCTTCTCTGGTTCGATACAACCGCAATACATCTTATTCGAGAAGGGTTAGAAAGTGGCCAATTTGAGATATTTGGAAGCACTTATGCCCAGAATATTATGTATTCTACCCGTATCGACACTGCTGACTTTGAGTTCAATGACCATCAGATTAAGATTCACAAGGATTTGATACAAGACATATTTGGTGTAACCCCTCAAGCCTTTTGGAATTGTGAAAGAGTCTGGACACAGAATTTCGTTCAACTCCTGGCTGACAACGGATATTATTACATTCAGGTAGAAGGTTATATACTAAATAGAAGTGGAACCACCATGAGCGAGCACGTAGTAAGGACAACCCAATACACAGATAGAGAATTAGTGGTGTTCAACGACAACCAGGGTTTTCTGGGGCTCGTCGATCATGCTGTAGACCACGGGGATATATATGCAGTTGTCAACTATCTGCATCAAAGATATGATGAAGATGTAAACGACCAGTTTGTTATCGGATATTATCAGGATGCTGAAGCGACCGGCTTATGGGACTACGAGAGCGGGGAGGATCCCGAGTCAAATTGGAATAACCTTGATAACCTTCTCACTGTTCTTGAAAATGATCCGCTAATCAAGGTAACGACGTATGAGGAATTTATACAGAATAACCTGCCGGCTGAAGACCTCACTCCAATCGTTGATGGAGCAGCAACCTGGATGGGAAGGGACGCATGGTTTGTCGAGAACCAACATCCTAATTTTGAGGCAATGAGACAAATCTACGATCGCATTCGTAGCAGGTTGGACAGTGTCGCCATAATGATACATCTATTCCCTGGCGATACAACAAGTGCGAGCAAATTGCTCCAGCATGCATGGTTCTCTCTTGTAGCACATCAATTTGAATTTGCGGTTCATGGATATACCGGCGGTATCTACCATGCCCAGTGGCAGCTTGCAAGGACAGCCTACGTAAGCGCCCTGGCTGCTGAATTGGCTCTTAATCCTGTAGATTCGATTTACATGAGGGATATTAACCAGGATTCAGTCGAAGAAGTAATCTTGGCTGACACAACCGATTTGTATGTCTTCTCACCTCACGGTGGACGCCTGCTTTACTGGTTTGACCTCGTCAAAGGAGAAGAGCTGGTCGGCAATGAGAATTTTATGGTGGATTACATTGAACCTTACATAAATGACGTAAGATACATCCCTGTTGTTCGCGGAGGCATAGATACTTATCCATGGCTCTGGGGTAACCCTATCTTCCCCCAGGTGTTCGATTGGGAGTTTACGGTGCGTCGTCGAGCATTTAATGATTGGGTCTCTGTCAGCCCTATTCCCCCTCAAGAACTGGCAAATGAAATCTATCAAGTATCAATTGACACGAATTCAATAACTTTTTCTTATTCATTCCTGAACGTTGATATCAAAAAGTGCTTTATCCCTACAAGCGATGGTCTAAATATTACTTACAGACTGTTATCACTTGCTCCATCCGATCTCGACATAGGTATTCAAATTGAAAGCGGATTCTGCCCATCATATCTGAAGGTTATGGACAATGGACTAAGTTCTCTGTCATACTGGGATGGCTCGAATACCTCTCAATCGGTCTCACCCTCTACAATCGGTATTCTAAATAACACCACGGGTAGTATGATATTTTATGACTTTGAAACCACACCGGAATATCTCACCGGCGAGGAAGATGTATTCGGGCTTGAGTTAAACCCTACATATAATATTTCCCTTGCTGCAGAAGACTCCACTAATATTTCCATTTCTATTCATAAAAGTGAAGTTGAAGGGACCGAGGAACCTCAAGACGAACAACCCGAACTGCTGCCTTGCATATTGTGGCAAAATTATCCCAATCCAGTTAGCCATTCGACTACTATAAAGTTCTCAATCCCCTATACAAGTGATGTTGAGCTAACCATATATAATATAATCGGTAGGGAGGTCGCAAAAATTGTCTCTACAGAACTACCTCCAGGAATCTACTGTAAAAATTGGGAGGCATCAGACATGGCAAGTGGCGTCTACTTCTGTCGACTCGAGGCAGGAAGTTTTACCGATACAAAGAAGCTACTCGTGCTGAAATAGCTAAATAACCACAGGGGAATATACGTAGGACAAGTTCCCCAGTTCCCCGCGAGGGAACGGGGAATTAGCCTTGCAATAAAGCAAGTCTAAAACCTCTCTGTCCTATATTCAGTCAGGTAGGTACGAGATTATAAGAAAATTTTAAACAGCGATTAGACTGGATTGAAGAGTCTTTGCCTTTATTCCCTAAGTTCTCATACAATCCCTGTCAAAATGGGTCTTAGTTCCTTTTACCCCCACTGGTGCTTAGTCCCTCTTCTCTCTTCCCTCTTCCCTCTTCCCTTTTTCCTCTGCACCCCCAAAATCTTCTTGACATTTTAATAACTCTA
>CAZRTU010000169.1:0-4672 GCA_964603075.1 uncultured bacterium | reverse complement strand
GGAAGTCGCCAGAGAGTATAGCCCCATACGTCGAGCACCGGTCCACTCCATAGTGACTGTAACATATATCCCTTTCCAACTAACAGGTCATCTGGATTGTGATAAGTTCTGGTCGGCTCATCGTATTCATACATGTTGACGATCGGAATGTTATCTCCAAAACAGGACTCGGGATTGGGGTTATCAGGGATAATCGGAAGGGAAATCAAGTTCCAGCCAGGTTGAAGAGCTTCGGAACTGTCAAATACGAATATCTCCATTCCGTAGACTCCAGAGATATAACTAACGAAAAGTACACCCCTGTTTTGATCCCATTCTTTTGTAAAACAGCACCCCAGCGCTAAACCACGACCTTCATAACCTGGATGTGGTAGAGGCAAGGGGTAAGAAACCCCTGTGTAAATCCCATTGATAGGATCAAACTGTAAAACCACACTATAGAAAGGATACGCTGATGATGGAGTGAGAGTTGTAATCCACAGCCAAGGTCCATCAGGTGAGGCATCATCCCACGCCATGCCATAAATAGTATGACATCTTTGGAAGCTGTCAATAACCGTACCTGTCTTATCAAACTCGTAAATATTTGATCTCAAACCTGCTGTCCATAAGTGGCAAGTCGCCGGGTCGTAGGCGAGGGCAGTCATAAAGGGTAGGGGCCCTGGAATGTCTCCATAGTCTTCTCCATGTCTTCCAAACTTTGTGATAAAATTATCCCACCAGTCCACTGCATAGAGTGTATCACCATCCCAGGCTAAATCAAGCCAACCTATAACTGAGTCTTCTCTAAACTGGGAGAAGGAATAACACCAGTTTCCATTGCGGTCGTATACTTCAACAGAATTGTTCTGGTTGTCGGTAACATAGAATGAATCACATGCAAATTCCACGCTGTAAGCATCACTCGTAATATATTGGAAATCGAAGACAGGCATTGGCAATATTGGGTGACCTCCTCTGAGATTATCGGATATGGAGTAATCACATTTACCTTTTTTATTCATAGCATTCAGCTGGTCTTCGCTCTTGATACTTTCGGCAAGAGATACTATTACAATCATCGCAAGAAAAACCCACTTATACATCTTGAACACCCCCTTCTATAAACATCTCCTTAAAAATACAAGATAAGCTATCTTATAATATGGTAAAATCATATATAATTTAAAAATTTCTCGTCGTTATGGACGCAATACAACCACGTGGAAATGTATTTTATCGACTCTCTATATCTGTAGCTTATTTATTTGGTTCGCGTGGCAGGTAGGGGCTCAATACCTCGATTACACCTGTATCGTCTCTCCGATAGGCAATCCAGTCCCAATCAGACGACCATGATAGAGACGTTACCGTGCTCGATACTGGATATCTTGTTGCACCCACCTCTCCGAGATTAATTATATATACCCACATACCATCCGTATAGGCTATCTTTTGCCCATTGGGTGAAAAGATGGGATTGCTTCCGCTTATTGTTAGATCATCGGAAGTTTCATCATCGAGATGATAAATGTAAATACCAGAATTCTCGTATACAATCTTTCTACCATCAGGGGAAAAATCAGGATTTGTACCCTCTATTAAAAGAGCAAAAGAACTGTCCACAAGGGATATAAGCCAGATTCTGGATTGAGCATCCTCTAATAAAATGGAATCGTTAATCCTCTTCATATCCCTGCACAGTTCCTCTGGAGGTGTCCCTGGTGGAAGACCAAGATCATCTGGTGAGATAGTAAAGATTGCATCGCTCTCACCTTTAGAGAGAGATATCTCTGAAATGAAAACAAGTCCTTCCTTAAAGAGTACATATGTAATAGCATCCTCATTGTTCCAGTCTGGATATGTTCCGTTTGTTATGTCTATGATTGTCGTATCGAAAGTCCTGGCGTATGATATGGTCTCCTCTGAATCAACCTTCTGAACAAAGGCAACCCTCTCACCATCTGGAGACCATGAAGGGTCTACTTTCTCTATACATACCGGGGGAATGACCGCTCTACCTGGAGATAGGGGGTATTCTATCCTACCACAGCCGAATATGTAGAGTAATAATATCATTGCTATGACTTTCTTCATAGCTCTTTGGTTCAATCACCATGCAACCTGCATACCCACACTTATCTTTCTCGGAGGACCGTAGTTAAATGGATCCCTCATAAGGTCAGTATAGGCATTTACATAGCTCTCATACCACTCATCTCTCGTTATATATCCATCACCATCAAGGTCTCTCCTCTCATCAGCTAAATAATTCATGCCAACTGGGATCCTATCTTCGCCTTCAAACAAGTAAGAGTAATAATCTACATAATCTTCGTAGTTTGATAGCATGCCATTATAATCTGGTTTACCGGTGTTAGGATAAACGTTCAATACGTTCTTGGTATTAAAAAGGTTGTCAATTTCGAGGAAAAGATATAAATTCAATCCAGCTATATCAATCCCTTTAGTCAATTTGATATTTGTAATATGATTCCATTCCTTACGCTCTGCATAGCGATCTCCCAAAGCACGGCCAAGCTCATCTGTCTTAGTATAGGGTAATCCGCTGTTTGCTTTGAAGAGAAGTGATATGTTAGTATTATCAAAAGGTTTAAATTCCCCTAACACCCATCCCCTCTTAATATCTTTGGATAAAAGGATCCTTACGCAATGTCGCTGATCCCAGGGCGAAGGACAATAATACCCACCCCGGGAAAAGGATTTCCACTGTGAATTTTGAAATGCATAACTTAGAGCAAAGGAGAGACTTGAGTGAGATCCATATTGTAAAGATATTTCTGCACCATTCGTTGTTGCCTCGCCGTCATACTTATATGCAAAGTATGGCTCAGGACTAGCAGCAAAAAAGTGTATTCTCGGTAAGCCATAAATCTCTTTCCTAAAGGCATTGATTGATAATACAAAATTGTCCTTTATACTGTATGTGAGCTGGGCGTAAAATAGCCAGACTCGAGATAATTCAGGTTGTTGGGCGTAAAATAACCCGACTCGAGATAATTCAGGTTGAAGTTGTTGTCTTACTGTGTAATTAAATCTACTGAAGTTCACGGTAATGTTCTTAAAGTAATAGAAATCCCAGCCAGAATTACCATAGTAATTACTGCTGTAAGGCATGATAAAATGATAGCGGGTATAACCAAATGAGATTTCTATCCTGGGTTCTGGAAAATACGAGATGTATAGCCTGGGATTAATTTTCCAGGCTAATTCCGAAGGGATAGTGTCATACGTGCCATCTGGATTGCGTGGCCTTAATGGGTTTCTGTATTTCCAGATTCTTGGGTTGTAAAAATCCAATCTTATGCCCGATGTCACTTTGAATTTTGATTTGTGGGCTGTGAGATCCAACCAAAGATCACCCGAGAGAGGTTTCTTTTCGTATTTCTCCCATGATACGTTTTCACTTATTTCTCTGTATTCAGGAACTACAACCCTTATCGTATCACCACTCGAAGTTACCGAATCTCTGGCAGGAAGGGAATATATAGAATCAGCCATCTCCTTATCAATTGTTGTTACTCTTGACTCAAATCCACCTTTAAGGCTCATCCAGTCAGATATTCTTGCATCAAAATCAGCATTTATTAGATTTGAGCTCCTTTCTACCTCATGCCATAGACCTGGTGAACCAAAATAAAAGACATTTTGCACGCCGTAAGGATATATATATTCATCATTGTCGTTATACTGGTCTAAGGTGATAGGATCGTATGTATACATCCACCACGGCTCAAACTCTAAATCCTGAAAAAACCTTCTCTCTTGCTCAAAATCATTATCTCTTTCACCTATAATCTCATGCTGTGCGAAGTTTACAAAGTTAATCGAATAGGAGAAGTGTTGATTAACATTTTGTCTAAGGTAAGCATAAAATTGCCTTCCTTTCTCCAACCAGCTTGAGCGCAGCCAATCAGAATTATATTTCTCAGAATTATCGCATCTCTTGGTAGGGTACAGAGGCACGGCTCGAAACGTACTATAAAGTCCCCCTTGACCTCTGACTGCAATAAGTCCAAAGCCAATATCTGTGGAAGGAGAGACTTCGTATTTCATGCTCCCTAAGAGATAGTAGAGGTCCATATCGGTATTTGAGAGGTCGAATAGGTATGAGCGCTCGTAATCCCTGGATTTGGTATAACCCGTAAATGAATACTTCAACCTATCGTTGTAAATACCTGAAGCACTCAATTCATAACCATTCATACCCTCATCGAAACCTGCAAACCAGCTTGCAGACCTAAACATCTCTTTTGTCTCTATCTCCACCACATTTGGCCTACCGTATCTTCCTGATATGGGATTTCTATCTATGGTAACTCTTTTGATGATACTAAAAGGAAGATTAGTTATATATAAAGGCACTCCATCAACCCAGTATTCAATGTTTTCAGCAAACCCTCCTCTGATATGAAGGTCGCCTCTGCAATCCACGACTCCAGGTTGTAGTGAGATGATATTCCTGATATCCTGGATTGGATATTTTTCTAATTCCTCTGTACAAAATGAGTAGTAGAGAGAATCAATTACAGACACTGTAGTATCCAAAGCGGCAGATGGGGGAGAGAAGATTATATTATAAAAGATAAGGAAGAAATATATCACCAATTCCTCCTTATGCTCAAAAAAATAATGTCACGGAAGAAGCGTCGGTATAAGTCTAAAGGGATTG
>CAZRTU010000168.1:0-4697 GCA_964603075.1 uncultured bacterium | reverse complement strand
ATGGGTTTAAATAAGGGTAGAGAGAGGAGTTTGCTAACAGTTGAAAAGGATAGTTTCACAGTAAGGAGATTGGAGGATATGGTTTATACACCATCCTCCCTTAAAAATTATCGTGAGTGTCCTTACAGGTTCTATATGATGCATATCTTGGGGATAAGGGAACCTGAATCTATAGTGGAGGAGCCTGGCGCCCTTGAGTGGGGAAACATAATACACAGAGCCCTGCAGAGATTCTACTCCAGGAATTTCCCAGCTGGCATAAGAGAGAATCAATATAAAAAGGCAGAGAGTATCCTCTTCTCCCTTATGAAAGAGTCGCTTTTTGCGGAGATGGGTTACCTGAAGGCGAGCGCCCGTTTTGACCTTGAGGTTTATAACAGGCGTATGAGCAGATTTCTAAAGGAAGACATCAAGAGATTCCAGAAGGGTTACAGAATAAACTTTGTTGAGAAGAAGCTCGAGTACCAAATGAAGATAAACAACAGAGAAATCAAATTTGCCGGCAAGACAGACAGGATAGATATCCTTGGAGACAAGTTCTATATTATAGATTATAAGACTGGAAGGGCGATAGATAGGAAGTCCTATAGTTTAGGCAATGGGTTTTGCGAGTTTCAATTGCCTCTATATGCGCTTATATTTTCCGACGGGGATTTCGAAAAGATAGGGGGACTTATATACTATTATATATCGAAGGATGGTATCAAGGTTCTTGACATTATGGAAGATGGTTATTTAGAGGATTTTCACAAGGATATTCTCTATCCTACCCTGGGTGAGATCCTGGACCCGAATGTGGGTTTTTACAGGACAGACGATGACGATAAATGCAGGGTTTGTGCTTATAGATGGTTCTGTAGTAGATAAAAGACAGCGAATAGCTAACAGCAAATAGCAAAAAGAGAGAGGAAAGACAAAAGACAAGAGACAAAAGACCGAAGACCATGAAAGGCAGAAAATAGAAAATAGCAAATAGGAAGGTCAATTAGCAAATGGAAATACCAAATTTCAAATACAAGCCCAAATGGGAGGATATATAAATATTTAGAATGCAGGTTTTTTAGATTATTAAGTATCAGTTTTTCTATTCTCTGCCGTTCTCTATTTGCTATTCTCTAATTTCTGTGGTTTCCGTCGTTTATTTTTGATATTTGAAATTTGCTATTTGATATTTTATTTATTGTTATGTCTAACATTGCACTAAAGTCTTCCGCAGGCTCGGGAAAGACGTATGCACTGGCTAAGAGATTCCTCTCCCTCTATCTCAGAGGCGCTCCCCTTAGTTCTCTTTATGGGATTACATTCACGAATAAAGCGACCTTGGAGATGAAAGAGAGAGTCATACATTACCTGGATATACTCTATCATGATAACCCCGTAAGAGCCGACGAGATTGAAATAACCAGAGTCTTGCAAGGGAACAAGAAACTCTTTTCGAAGAGGAGAAAAGAGCTAATGGATAATCTCTCTTCAGTCAATATAAGCACCTTTGATTCATTATTCACGACCTTCCTGTCGACACTACCATTCGAGGCTGGCGTTCTACCAGGGTATGATATTATAGAGGAGATAGAGGAAGCAGTTCTTCTTGATGAGGTTCTGGATAGATTTCTTGAGGAGGCGAGAAAGAAAGAAGATTACAGCAAGGCGATAATGGATCTCATAAAAAATGATGAGAGAAGAGTGAAAGAGCAGTTGGCGAGTATCTATCAATATACGAGGGGGGATATAAACTTTATTAAGGAAAGTCTGGGAACTCAAGAAAGGATAGAGAGAGATTTCGCTGAAAGAGAAAGATTATTCAGGGATAGATTGAATGCGTTTATAGGCTTTATAGAGAAAAACGAGGAGTGTATTTATACCAAGTCTGGTCATTTGAATAAGAACATGGTCGGGTTTCTCGATAAACTGCGGTTTAATTTAGATGAAGGTGACTTTAAAGAGGTTGGACTGACGCTGTTGGATCGGGAGTTCCTGTCAAAGCGATATTTTAAAAATTTTATTGAGGGTCTCGGTCAAACAGGAGCATTTCATCGTATAGTAGATGAACTAATGGATAGCTTCGATAGCTTTTTCATCTCCCTTTCTGATATAGAGCTCTTCTTGCACATGAGACCTATATGGGAGATTGACAGATTGCTTAAAGGGAGGAAATTAAACGAAAACTTGGTTACGTTCGATGATATTGAAAGATTAACTGAGAGGGCTCTGAGATGCGGGATAGATTACCTTTACTTTAAGGTAGGCGGGAGCATAGATCACCTCATGATCGACGAATTTCAGGATACGTCCATCAGGCAATGGGAAATATTAAGACCTATTGTTTCTGAGATTGCCTCCTACAGTGGAGGGGAGAAGTCGCTCTTTTATGTGGGTGATACGAATCAGGCTCTCTACAGATGGCGGGAGGGAGAACCAAGATTGTTTGACTTTGTAAAGAGGGAATATCAGGGTAAGATTATAGAAGAGGCGCTCGATCTAAATTACAGGAGTAAGACAGAGATAGTCGATTTTGTCAATGGATTATTCCAGAGGAGCGATAAAGCACAGGAGGATAACAGAGGAGGCTGGGTGCGCATTGAAAGCCTTGGAGAATTCAAAACTGAGGAGGGCAGAGAATTTGTAAGAAAGAGGGCAATCGAGGTTATCAAAGAGCTGACTGAGAGAGGATATGAGTACAGTGATATTGCGATACTGGTTCGGAGAAACAGCTTCGGCGTGGCTATGACAGATCTGCTTGAGGATGAAGGAATACCATGTGTTTCTGAATCAAAGGCGGGAGTTTTTTCACGGGAAGATACGAGGACGTTGTGGTATCTGCTTAAATTCCTTGAATATCCAGAAGAGGATTTCTCACTGTCCCAGGTCTTACTCTCACCATTTATTGGTATGAGGGAGACCGCACTGCAGAAGATAAAGAGTGGAGGTAAATCTCTTTACCTGTCACTGGTAGATAAATATCCTGAATCCGCCGCATCTAAGAAGTTACAGAGATTACTGTCCAGGGTTGGATTTTTGACCCCACATGAAATAATATATAATATTTATACAGAACTAAATCTACCGCTTACATCCTCTTTGGTCTCTTTGTTGGAGGCTTCTCTGGTTTACTCAGATAGAGGGTTTGGTTCTTTGAGTACCTTTATCGATTGGCTGGAGTTGATGGGCGATAACATCACTGTCGAAGAAGGTGTAGAGCAGGGCGTTAATGTCCTGACTATCCACAAGGCGAAGGGACTTGAATTCCCCGTGGTTATTATTCCTGATACCGTTTGGAGAATACAGGAAGAGAGCAGGCTTCTTCTGTACGAATACAAAGAAGATGATATAAGACCTCATAAGGTATACTGGTCCAGGTTGGGGAAGGTATTTCCCAAAGTCAAGGAAGCGAGCTACGAGAGAGTCTGGGAGGATGAGAAGAAAGTCCTATATGTTGCCGTTACGAGGGCAATAGAGGGTTTATATATACTTGGGTTTGATAAACCTGGAAGGAACATCTTTAACTTCGTTAAGGAGACTTATGGTTCTCCTTTCAGTGTCGGCGAGATAGTAAAGAGAGAGAGAAAGAAGAAGAAAGAGGTTAAGGAAAGGAGGAGAAGAGCCCATAAAGCAGCAAGCGTCTATGAGGAAAGAGAGCTCTATTCACCTACCGAGAGAGGGGTTGAGGTAATAAGTGCAGATAGAAAGGAGAAAATGGAACTTGGTGACGTGGTCCACAGGGCATTCTCAAAGCTGGAATGGATAGATGGGAAGGATATAAGGGCACAGACAGAGGAGCTGATCGATTACGTGAGAGATACATTTGTCAGAAAGCCAGAAGACGAATATCTAATCGATAAGGCAAGAGAAATATTACAAAGGGCACTGGTGCACCCTGATTTTTCCTTCGCTTTTGAGAAAGGCGAAAGAGAGGTAACACTCAAGGTCGAGATTCCTGTGTACTTTGAGAAAGAGAGGAGAGACGTATCAATTAAGATAGACCGTCTTCTGGTTGAGCCCAACCTGGTAACGATTATAGATTTTAAGACTGGAGATGAAAAGGTAGATGACATAGCACAGATAAGATTATACAAAGATGGGATGAAAACTATCTTCCCTCAGAGGAAGGTGGAGGCATATCTGCTTTACCTTGAGAAGGGGGCAGTTCGAAGAGTGTAGAGCGTAGGGCGATAGGCAATAGGTAATGGGCGATAGGCGATGGGTGATGGGTGAGAGGAGTAGGGCAAGGCTTCAGCCTTGCAAAAAGAGAGAGGGTGGAGTAGGAACTAGGCAGTAGGGACTATGCACTATGAAAGGCAGAAAATAGAGAATAACAAATAGAAGGAGAAAGGGAGAAATGGAGACCAAAGACATTAGACCAATGACAAAAGACCTTCTTCGTTTTTGGGTTAGCTAATGATACTAAGCACTACAAGTAAAAAAAAGATCAAGTTTCAAACTATAACCGAGCAAACTCAACTAACAGAGCAAACTGGGTAAACTCAGTAAGCTCAACTGACACAATATACTGTGTGAACTCAATAAACCAAGTAAACTGAGTAAACTAAGTAAGCTCATTAAACAGAGTAAAAAGATTGAATGGAGGAACTTATGCCGGGTGGTATGAATAGACTTGCAGAGGAGATCGCTGTCTGGAGGGAGAAGAAGGGATTTATCACTACCTGGGAGAATATGCTCCAGAAGATTTTTTCCGAAAT
>CAZRTU010000167.1:0-4713 GCA_964603075.1 uncultured bacterium | reverse complement strand
CCCCTACTAGTACGGATTGTTATATATTTTAAAATGGCAAGGAGGGGTCATGGACCATATGGCGACAGAACGGATATGTTTGAAGAGACCCGAGCAGGCACTCTATAGAGAACTTCGGGATGATTACGGTCTTTCTAAGATCGAGAGCAGGGCCTTGGTAGAGAGGGTTCTTGATTGGAGCAGGGAGAATTATAAAGGGGAAAGAGCCTATAATCAGATAGTAAGGCAGGTAGTAGCGAGGGGAGAAAAGGCAGGTAAAAGGATAGCAAGGTGTAGATTGATCTCTGTAGTATTGACACTGGATTGTCCTGAGGACGTGAGGGTTGCACAGGAAAGAGGTATTCAATACGCGAGAGAGACAAAGATCTACAGGATAGTGTGGGAGGCATTCAACCAGGGAGGCACACTAAGTCAGGAAGACATTGCTGACTTGCTTCTCTTGAGTCCAAGGAGTGTAAAGAGGGCATGCAGGAGGTTAAGGGAAAGAGATCTCTATCTTCCAACCAGGGGAAACACAGAGGATATCGGCCCGGGGATAAGTCACAAGTCAAGGATTATCAAACTTCTCATCAAGGGATATGTATATTCAGAAATAGTTACCTACACAGGGCACTGTATAGAGAGCATCAGGAGATACGAGGACGGATTTGTAAAGACAGTATATTACCACATCCAGAAGAAATCGATAAATACAATAAGGATACTCACGAATTTATCGGAGAAGGTAATAGGTGAGTATATAGCTCTTTACCATAAGTATGACACCGGTGGATACCGCTCTTCCCTGACAAGGATGCTTGCGAGGTTTCATAGATTTATGACAGAGGGGGAAAAAAACAGGGGGAGCGATGATAAATAACTGCCACAACAATATCGCCCAGCACTATGGGCCGGTGAAAAAGCAGACCTTTTACACTCGCCTTAAGCAGCTACTAAAGGAGGAACTAAGCATCTATGGCAAACCAAAGATACTGGATTTATTAGCGGAAGAGATAGAGCTGCTTAGTGAGGAGAACTATCCAAAGAATGAGTATATGCGTCCTGGGCAGGTGATGGTGATAGTACCCGGTGTACGCGATAAGCCCTCATTTGGGCAAAGGATAGAGGACACAGAACTTGTAACAGTGACGTTGGATGTTTTTACACGAGAAGACATAGAGAGCTACGCCAGAGGAGAAGATCGAAATAAGATTCAGCAGGAGAGGCTGGCCAGGATAGCTAATCAAGCAAGGACACAGGGTGGGCTTCTCTCACAGCCAATGGCAGGTCTCTTATTGGGTATAAAGCAGGGTCGTGTATCCAGATATGCTATAGGATATCAAAAGAGGACGGGAAAGGTTATTCCCTTGAGAGGAGTGGTACATGATATAGGCAAAAGCACTACGCACAAGGAATGGATAATCAGTCTGTATCAGAGGGGTTATACAGAGGCGGAAATAGTATGGATTACCGGACACACGATTCATAGTGTAGGGAAATATCTCAAGAGATACAAGCAGATGGAGGTGCTGATAGAAGAGATCGGAAGGATCCCTACCATTGATAAGGCATCCAGGTTGTTAAATATGAGCGAGTGGTCTGCAAGGGAATATCTCAATCTTTATCGTAGATACCACAACGTAGTCAAACAGGAAGAGAAGTTTTCTATAAGGCTACCCACTATATACGAGCAATATTCTTGCAATAGAGGTAAGCCCGTCCTTATGGGGTAAAATCTATGACTATGAGATAGATTTACAATTGAGGACAAATTTCCTTGACATCTTTAATAGAGTATGTTATAATAAAGTGCTAATCTTTGGTCTCTACAAAAACTAATATAGGACAGTGATTGGTCTAGTATGGGTCAAATGACCCTATATAGTAAAAGATAGAGATATCCTGGTACGAAATGAGAGAAAGAGCAGTTATAGGTAAGTATATCCGCAGTTTATTGCGGATATAAACGAGTTACATGAAATTTCGGCTGTTGAAAAGAGGTAAATAGAATGTTCAAACCAGACCAACCGATTAAATCTTATAAAGAGGATATCTTAGGCAGATGTCCATTTGCCCAATCGCTCGGCAATGCCATTCTTAGCTATAAAGAAAAAGATAGTATTGTAATTGGACTTTTTGGGGCATGGGGCTCTGGGAAAACTTCAATAATTAACATGGCTTTGGAGCATATTAATGATGTTGTTTCAAAAAACAAAACTTATGACGAGAAACCCATTGTTATAAGATTCAACCCTTGGAATTATTCTGATCAAAACCAACTTGTTACTCAATTTTTCAGACAACTATCAGTAGTGCTTAGACGACCTGATTATGCTAGTGATGCCAAGAAGGCAGGAGAATGGTTAGAAACATATGCTAAATTTTTTGAACCATTCGCCTTAATACCAACTGTTGGTCCCTTTGCAAATATACTTTCTAAGGTATTCAAAAATATTGGAAGTGCTACAAAAAGTTGGGGCGATATTAAATCAAATGATTTAAATGCTATAAGAGCAGAGTTAAACGAATTGTTAGGCAAACAACCCCATAGAATTATTGTTGTCATTGATGATATTGATCGTCTAAATAATACGGAGATTAGACAAATTTTCCAATTAATTAAATCCTTAGGAGATTTTCCAAATACAATATACCTGCTTGCCTTTGATAAGAGTGTCGTTATAAATGCATTGAAAAAAGTGCAAGAGGGTTCTGGCATTGAATATTTAGAAAAAGTGGTTCAGATACCTTTCGAAATCCCGCTTATTTCTAAACAGGAAGTAGAGCATTTATTGTTTAGCCAACTTGATGAATTAATCAAGGACATACCTGAGAACAAATGGGACCAAACCTATTGGGGCAATATATACCATAGCGGACTTAAGTATTTCTTTAGAAATATTAGAGATGTTACACGTTATATTAACTCATTACGATTCAGTTTTGAGATGGTAAAGGGCGAGGTGAATGCAATAGATTTTCTTGCTATTACTGGAATTCAGGTTTTCATCCCAGAAGTCTACTATGGAATAAGAGATAATAAAGATATTTTCTCGGGAGTATATTCCGATTATGGAAGAAGTGATGTAACAAAAGAGCAAGATAAAAAACGTTGCGATGAGATAATTAGCAAAGTAAATGAACCTCCTCAAGAATTATTAAAGGGTTTCTTGAAAAGGCTATTTCCAAAGCTCGAATCCATCTATGGCAACACTTACTATGGCTACGAATGGTTGGATAATTGGATAAGAGATTGCCGAATATGTAGCCCTGATATTTTTGACATATTCTTTAGGCTTTCTCTTCCAAAAGGAGAAATCTCCCAAAGAGAAATTGAGACAATATTGTCGCTAGGAAATAATCCTGATTCGTTCGCTGAAGCCCTTTTAAAACTCAATGAAGATGGAAGAATAATAAGGTTTCTTGAGCGGTTAGAGGATTATACTCGAACTGATATTCCAGAGGAAAATATAGAATCCATTATTACTGTTCTGATGGATATAGGTGATTTGTTCCCTGAAGGCGATTCAGGTTTTTTTGGAACAGATACACCAATGAGGCTCCTCCGTCTATTCTATCAACTCAGTCATCGTTTTGATAGCCATGAAAGGAGATTCAATATTTTCAGACGCGCTATGGAAAAAACTACAAGAAGCTTATATACGATCGTTGGTGAGGTAAGCGTACAGGATAAGCAGCATAGCAAATATGGTTCTAAAGAAACCCCGGAGCCTGACGAGAAGCTAACTGTAAATTCGGAGCAGCTTAAAAAATTGGAAAACCTTGCTTGCAACAAAATTGAAATTTGGGCCGAAGATAGCCGATTAGCAAAGCACATACATTTACCTTCTATTCTTTTCAGGTGGACAGATTGGGGACAACAAGATAAAATCAATAGCTTCGTGAAAAATATGATAAAAAACGATGATGGTTTGATTGATTTCATTACCAGTTTCTTAAGTAAGTCTACAAGTCACGGTATGTCAGATTATGTTGCAGAAACACATTGGCAAATTCATTTAGTGAGTATAGAAAAATTTGTGGACTTAAAAAAATTAGAACCACGAATAAGAAAGATATTCTCTTCTTCGGATTTTAAGCATTTGGATGATCGAAAGAAACTTGCCATAAAAACGTTCTTAGATACTATCGATGGAAAAATAAAAGATCGTTTTTGAGAATGCAGCCGAAACATCACATAACACAGCATATACGCTACGGGCTAACGCCCCTGCCCTTCGGGACATTGCTCCCTTCGGTCGCAACGTCGTATATGCTGAAAACGTTACAAGAAACCTTTAGATAAAGAAGTTCAGTAATCTCACACCCTCACAATCTCTTTCTCTACCTCAAATTCCATAGATGTTGTATTGCGTCCAGAACACCAGGATGAGCGAGTCGCCTTGAAAACAACTTGACAAGTTGGTAAATTTTCTTTATAATATAACTACCGGTTATATTTTTGAGCCTTTTTTGTGATATTGACCGAAATAGGTACAACAGTATTTCTACGGTTAAGATTAGTCGTGGTTGTGATTTTATTATTACAGATAAACTTATGTTAGGATACTAAAAAAGAAGGAGGTGAAAGCTATGTGTGAAAAAGTAAAGATAGTCGCCATTTTGATAATGGTGACCATTGTAGGTATCTTTTTTGCCGACATTTCTCAGGGCCAAGAAAAAGCACCAACAGCTAAGGAAGAAGCTGGCATGGGGTATTCTATGCTTGGAATG
>CAZRTU010000166.1:0-4737 GCA_964603075.1 uncultured bacterium | reverse complement strand
AGGGTCTTTTTCTTTATAGGTAATGGAGAGAACCTGATAAGCCCTGTTTTTATTGAGGATTTAATAGACGCTTTAAAATTGTGTCTATACAAGAAAGAAACAGTTGGTAAAGTCTATATAATTGGTGGACCGAGAGTAGTAACAGAAGAGGAACTTGTATATACTATAGCAGATCATTTTGGAGTGAGGTACCCTGAAATTCATGTACCTGTGCAAATTGCTAATGGCCTTGCATACACTATGGAGATTTCAGCCAAGGTTTTTGGTTTTGAACCAGTTCTTACGCAAGGAAGGGTTGTTACCTTAAGCAAGAATTGGGGTTATAATATCTCTAAGGCAAGAGAAGAGTTAGGCTACAGTCCGAAAGTCGATATTGACGAAGGAGTACAGAAAACAGCAAGGTGGTATTTAGATAATAATTGGCTTTAAAATACCCGTGTTTCAAGAGACTGAGATATTTTAAGCCGTTATACGACATTCTTTAAGAAAAGTTATGCAAAAGGTTGCTGTGGTCTCAACTGGTAAAGAATCTTCGGAGATAAAAAGGAATGTAAGGCACTCAATAGACTTGATTGGTGGCATACAGCGATTCATCAAAAGAGGGGATAAGGTTCTTATTAAACCAAATTTTGTCGCACCTTTTCCGAAGGCAACCACTAATCTTGCTATTATTGGTGAGGTCGTGGAGGAGGTAAGAGATTGCGGAGCTGAACCCATTATAGCAGAGAGTTCTGGATTTGAATTTGACACCGAGGCGACATTCGATATACTTGGCGTAAGGGAGTTTGCCCATGTTATCGATGTAAAGTTGATTAATCTCGAGAAACAAGAGATCGAAAGGATAAAAGTAAACCATCGGTTTATAAAAGAGATGAGGATACCCAGGATAGTTTTAGATACAGACGTATTGATTAATGTTCCCAAAATGAAGATGCATAAACTGACTTATGTTAGCCTTGGGTTGAAAAATTTAATTGGATTACTTGATAGAGAAACCAAGAGAAAGATACATATATTAGGGCTTGATACCGGGATTCTTGCATTAAGCGATGTTATTCAACCGGAGATAACTATTGTAGATGGTCTTAGTTTTATAAGAGATGCCGCTGTTTATGGTGAAAGTACAAATTTGGGAGTTATAATTTCCGGAGATGATACCGTCTCAGTTGATCGAGTGTGTTGTGAACTCTTGAATATAAAACCAGCTAAGGCCAGGCATATCTGGATGGCTATTAGTAATAATTCTTTTTTAGACAAGGATATTAAGGTTATACGAGACTATAATTATATTAGGAAAATAGATATAAAGAGTAATATGCTGAAAATCATGATTTCCAGGACATTGTATAATCTAATGCATTTGATAGATTATTTTTATTCAAGGGTAAACAGAGGTAAAACCCTAATTCCTTACTTAAATTGGAAATTTGGAATAAGGCCAGTTGTCATCGCCCGCTTGTGTGACAGATGTGGGCTCTGTATTGAAGCATGTCCTTCCCAAGCTATAGATAAGGAGACGATCAAAATTGATTATACAAGATGCATGCATGTAAGGTGCCTTAAATGCGTAGAGGTCTGTCCAATTAATGCGATAGAGACAAAAAGGTTTATGTTTAAATATCCAATGAACCTAGAGTCTTAGAAAAGCTATAATAAAAAGCATGCACAGTAGAATTAAAATTTCTGTTATAATCCCAACCTACAACTTCTCAGATGGAATAGGTAAGTGTTTGACGTCATTATCCGAGCAGGATTTCCCCCATGAAGAGTATGAAGTTATTACTGTTGATGATGGGAGTAAGGACGGCACGCAAGAAATTTTGAGACATTATGGGAATAAACACACTAATTTTAAGGTTCTCTTAAACCATCATAATATGGGGGTTGCTGAATCTTACAATAGAGGATTGGATATAGCAAATGGAAAAATAATAGTAATGACAGAGCAAGACTGTACTTATCCCAAGGATTATCTCCGGAAGATTGATATTGAGTTTCAAAATCAGGGGGTTTTTTGTGTTCAGGGCACGCAACTAAGTCGTGGGAAATGGGGCACTTACCTATGTGAAGGGTGCGATGATAAGGTAGAGAAAAAAGAGCATGTTGCTAGCCTTAGGAGATTGCATAGGTTAGAGACTAAAAATCTTATGCTTAGGCGGGAACTTATACTTAAATATAGGTTAGACGAATCTATAACTCCAAGCCATGATATTGATTTAGCCGTAAGATTAGAGAATGAAGGGACTAATATTAAATACGTGACTCACATATTTGTCTATCACCATGCTGACAATCTCGGAAAGATATTGGCTCGAGGAAGGTGGTATGGTCGAGGCCAGGCTAAATTGTATTTAAAATACAGAAGATATGATAATATCGTCAACAAAAAACTCTCACGCTCAATTATCTTTAATATGTTTTTCTATTCTCTTGCCTTTTTATATTGGCTTTTCAAATACAGGGATATCAGAGGAGCTTTCGCCAGGGCTATCATGAGGATTTTGATGTCGGTCTATTACAAGGAGGAATTAAAAGAGTTAATCGAACGAAGAGGATACATTAGAAAGGGTTTTTGACTTTATTTAGTGGCAGAAAATTTTAACAGGTAATAAGATTGCTTCCTTGCAAACAATTAAGGAGGTCCATTGGAGAGAACAGCAGGTCTTTAGTTAAAGAGAAGTTTGAAGACCGTGTCGTTCTGGATAAATTTGAGCGGATGCTTCAGAGCTGGTTGTAAGCAAGCTGAAGGTGCGTAAAATAGCGTCATAGAATTAGCATGACTCAAAAAAACAGATCAGGTAAAAATAATATTCTAATCTCGGTAATTATCCCTACTTACAATCGTTCTAAAATGCTTGAGAGGTGTATCCGCTCATTGTTTAAAAACGAGTATCCGAAGAATAGATACCAGCTTATAGTGATAGATGATAAAAGCAGGGATGATACTTCATGTAAGCTCCAAGAATTAGCGAAGCAATACCGGAATCTTATTGTTATAAAAAATGCGGAGAATAGGGGACAGGCTTATTCCTTAAAAAGGGGGGTAGAGGCAGCAAGGGGTAAGATAACAGCCTTTACTGACGACGATTGTATCCTACCTGGTAACTGGCTCAGAAATATCGATATGGCTTTCCGCGAACATGGAGTAGTATGTGTCCAGGGCACACAAAAAAATGGGGGTAGATGGGGAGATTATTTGTTAAGAGACAAAGAGTTGATTAAAGATATGCAAAAGACTAATAGAATTGATACCAAAAATTTTATGATTTTGCGAAAATTGATAACAGAGATTCCATTTGATGAGTCATTCCAAGGTCTGGAAGATCTCGAGTTATCAGTGAGACTCACAAATGCTGGCATACCTGTAGCCTATAAAGCAGATATCTACGTTACGCATGTTGTCGATAGTTTTCAAAAATTAATGGGAAGGGCAGAGTCATTTGGTCGTGGTTGGGTCCAAATTTTCAAAAAATACGGACCGAGATATGTATCACCAAGATGTCACCATCCTCTTCCATTGGTCTTTTTGATCTACTTAGGGGGAATTTTTTATTGGTGGTTGTTTAAAAAACAGAGCCTTAAGGGTGCATTTGCAAGAGCATTATTTACCTACCTAATTATAAAACATTATAAAGATGAGTTGAAAAAGTTAAGTAGTGAGAAGACCTTATGAAAAAAGTGCTTATGATAGTTCCTAATTTCCCTCCCATAGGAGGTACTGGCGTACTGAGGTCGGTAAAATTTGTGAAGTACTTACCTCTTTTTGGATGGGAAGCAATTGTACTGACAGTAGATGAAAAAGAAGAATCTAACGAGGTTATTGATGCTTCACTTTTAGAAGATTTACCCAGGGGTCTTAAAATATATAGAAGTAAGTATTATGGTTTTAACGACATAGTAAGTTTTTTTAAAAAGAGGCAAAGAGGAAGTAAGAAGAAGGAGAGAGGGATTGAAACAGACCATATATTGGATGGGTTTAAAGATATTTTACGTCCGCTTATCCTTCCGGATGTAAGAATAGGATGGTTACCTTTTGCGGTTTCTCAGGGTGAAAGAGTTTTAATGAGAAACAATGCTGATGCAATCTATTCCAGTTCCCCCTATCCCACAGCTAATTTAGTTGCGATGCGTCTTGCAAATAAATATAGAAAACCCTGGATTGCGGATTTCCGTGACCCGTGGATTGACGAATCATATATTAAAAGACCCTTTCCGCTTAAACAACTTGAAAGGTCTATACAAAAAAGAGTTCTCGGTAGGGCTGAAAGAATAGTGATTGCGTGGCCATCTATAAAAGATTATATTCAGCTCCCAAATTTTGAGAAGGACTCTAAGACAATTCTCATACACAATGGATTTGATGAGGAGGATTTTCAAGACGTTCATCCTAAGACATTCAGAAAATTCACAATAATACACTCTGGGACCTTTTATAAAGAGAGAAGTCCAGAGCCTTTGTTTCGAGCGATTGATTTTCTTCTCAAAGAAGAGCCCACATTAAAAGATGATATTCAAATTATTTTTCTTGGTAAAGAGGCTCGTTTTATTAGGGACCTAATTCAAAGAAGTAATTTTAAAAACATTATATCAACTCTCCCACATCTGCAGCATAAGGAATCTTTAAGGTATCTGTTAGGGGCTGATATTTTATATCTGAACACCGTAAGAAATTATGTGCCCGGCAAAACATTTGAATATATGAGAAGCAAGAGACCTATTCTGGCGTTGGTTCCAGAG
>CAZRTU010000165.1:3723-4751 GCA_964603075.1 uncultured bacterium | reverse complement strand
GAGTGAACTTGTTTGCCCATCCATTTCCAGCTACGTGGTAAGCCCATGCGTTATCTGCAAGTCCGTCGTCATAAGATAGATAGCCAGGTAGTTCTACAACCTGGATCTCTACGTTACCACTGTCATTATTAGTAGCCATATCACCGTCAAGTTCAATGTAACCATTCCCTGTATAGGTACCTGTCCCTTGAGGTACCCAGCAAGTCGGCATATATAGAGTCTGTACCTCTCCTGGAGCAATGGTAATCACATTAACGGAATCATTGTAGACTATGCCTTGTGAAGCGTCCTTAATGTTACAGTATGTAACAAAGTGGTCTGCTGCCTGGTTGCCCTGATTTTTGATCTTTAACCATGGATTGAGGGTGTCTCCAGGAAGGACGAAAATTCCGCTACTCCCTTCATTTATTACCTCAATAGTGCTTACATCTCTGACAGCTGCGCCCTGATCGGGTGGAATGAATTTCACCACAAGGTCCTCTTCATACATATTATCAGTTGGAGAGTTATCCCAGAGGTACTGGAGACCTATCATGCCCGATGAGTTTTCAATACCTATTGATGATTTGGGTGAATCAGCAGTTCCGCACATGAACGTACCCAGCTGAGGACCGTATTGGAATGTCACACAGCTGTCCCCTTTGGAAAGGATAATCTGGAAGGTGTGGGAACCGTAGTAGAGCGAGTCATTGTTCCACTCTGGAACCTCAATCCATGATATTATGCAGGTATCGACATTGTTAGACCAGTAGTAGGCACTGCCCCCACCGGCACTGCCGAATATGAAGTCTCCTCCGAGTGGAACCACAATGTCATTTGGTCTTGTGGGAGAAGGAAGCTGAGTTGTATATCCCATTCCAGGCCAGACGTGGTAGAGTGTATTGTCACTGAATGATATTGCCCCGTTGGTCGAGAAGTAGAATTCGTTAACATAGTACCAGTAGTATGGAAACCCAAAGCCGATGGGAAACGGACCCCTTATTTCGTCGTCATCAAGATTCTCGAACTCAGTTCCTATGGTAGTAATG
>CAZRTU010000165.1:0-3713 GCA_964603075.1 uncultured bacterium | reverse complement strand
CATCTGAGTCAATCCATGTGCATCCGTAGTAGTCCGGTCCTCCTGTAGATTTAGGCTCATAGGAAACAGGGGATTTCGATGGGAAGACGGAAAAGCTGGTCTTATCGCCGTATAAACCAACGGCGAGGGTGATTATCATCAAAAATACGATCCATTTCATGGAGCCTCCTTTCTATTAATGAATTAACGAAATGTTCAACCACGGAGAATTTGTTTTTAATCTTCGTAGTCTGTGGTTGTATTATAGAAATTCCAATTATACACTATTTTTTGGGTTTTGTCAAGTTTTTTACATATAGGATTTAATCTGAGATATTGATTGTTTCCAGGTGTATATACTCACCATCGACTATCTTCCAGATTTCATATGGACACTTTACATCACCATTCTCATCGAAGTCATGGGGACCAGCAGCACCATCAAAATCTATGTCCACCCCTTTTTCGATATTCTCCAAAGCAAGGGCATATTCACCAACATGTATCTTCTTGCCTCCCTTAGCGATATCTCTAAGTGCATCACGAATTCTTTCTGTATTCTCCGAGGTGCCTGCCTTCTGCATGGCTAAGGCTGCCAAGATGACGGCGTCGTATCCAGTTGGTGCATATCCGGACGGTTCTTCATTCTCTGGATGTATTTCAACATATCTTTCTCTGAATAAGTCGTAATAAGGGTCTTCCATATGGTAGGCAGCGGTGCCCTTTATACCCTCTGTAGCATCGCCTCCGAGAGGGATAAATCCAGCATGGCCAAGTCCCTCTGAGCCGAAAAATTCGAAATCGTATCCGAGTTCTTTCTTCTGTCTGACTGCAACCCCTGTCTCTATATATCCGATTACGAAAACTATATCTGGATTCATGCTGTTTAGTCTCTCCAGATAAGGCGTATAGTCGTTATTCTCAAAGTCCTTATATGAAAAGGAATCAGGTGTGGCAACTGCCTCCCCGACTATCTCACCGCCAAGCTTTTTGAACCTATCTATGAATGTATCCTTAAGTCCTCTTCCATATGCATTGTCAATATACATAATACACGCCCTTCTCTTCTTCATCTTATTATATATGTAGTCTGCGGCTATCTCTCCCTGGAAGAGGTCGGATGCGCATACCCGGAAAACGTAGTCATTGTCGTCGAGATTGGTTATCTGGGGTGATGTAGATGATGGTGAGAGGAGTATTACCTCCTTTGGAATCGTTAGCTCTGATGCCTTGAGGGTTGCACTGCTTGCGAACGCTCCTATAATGAAATTTACACCCTCGTCTATCAATTCTTGGGCTCTCTTCCTGGCTATTTGGGGATTGCTCTCCGTATCTTTCAATACCAGCTCCAACTCAGAACCCAGTACGCCCCCTGCCTTATTTATCTCCTGGAGTGCGACCTTTGCAGCCACTACCCGATTTGCACCTGCCCCTCCCAATCCGCCTTTCATTGGGAAGAGTAGCCCTACCTTGATCTTCTCCCCCGCACCCCTGGTGCACCCGGATATGGTTATAATAGAGAAGACCGCGATAATAGCGAGGGTGACACACCTGTAGAGAAAACTTCTCATCGCTCCTCCTTTTCTTATATCTTTAGAAAGATTCGGTAATTTCACTGAAGATTAGATGATGTCCCAAACTCTCAAGTTTTATCGCAGGGCTAAAGCCCTGCCCTACAGATTTGTTTTATTATCTCACGTAGGGCAAACCTTTAGGTTTGCATCTACGCAGGGCTAAAGCCCTGCCCCTGCGATGTGTTGATATGTAAGGGCAGACCCTGCCCAAGAAACATCATGGGGACTTTAATAAAGGATATTGGCAAGTTTCAAAAGATTGTATCAACTGACTTGTTCATCACGAAACTTTGGGACATTCCCGAACATTATAATACACAAATTTTGATTTGTCAAGGAAATTAGCCGTTAATTCAGGCTGCTGGAATTTAGATGGAGATTATCAAAAAAAATTCTTCTTGACAAAAGGGTATTTTGGAGTTATATTATAAAATAGGTGGTTTTCTTTTTTCTCTTTAGAAGGGGGTGTTATGGTGACTGTAATGATTTTGTCTTTACTGGTTGGACAGACTATGACATGGGCTAAGGCATATGATAGATATTTCGTATTAGGCGATACGACGTTTTCTTTCAATGATACTGCCTATGCCGTTGCCTGTGACAACTCTTTTGGTGATCTCTTGAATCCAGCCTATGTGGTGGTAGGGCATACTGACAAGGGTCCCTTGGGAGGGCAGGACATTCTTGTAACCAAGCTCAATGCAACAGATGGCAGTGTAGTCTGGTCAAGGGCATATGGATTTCCAGGTCTGTACGATGAATATGGGAGAGCGGTCATAGTCGATTACGCTGACAGCGTGTACTACGTTATTGCCGGATATATTGAGCCCGGTGTATGGGGGGATATTGCCGATGCAGTGTTATTAAAGGTAAGAGCAATAGACGGCAGCCTGGTCTGGGGTTGGGCTTATTCATTTGCATGGTGGTTTGATCCTGATTCGCTCTGGATTTGGACGGCTGACTATGCCTACTCCTTGGTCAAGGACGGGTCGGATTATCTTGTAGCGGGAAACATTGAAAATTATTACTATCCGTATGTCCCCTGTGGCGGTATCTCCGACGCAATGGTATTTAAGGCAGATGATACAACTGGTGCCCTTGTCTGGGCAAGGGCTTACGGGAAGTGGTTTACTGTCGACCCTCCTGACCCAATGAATGACTACCTGTACTCTATAATTGAGGATAGTTCCGTGATTCCATGCTCTCTCTTTGTTGTAGCTGGTAAATCAGATTACTATGATGTTTGGTCGGATATTATGGTGTTCAAGGGAAGGAAATCTGATGGATGGGTAGATCTGGCGACCTGGTGGATCTACGATTACCGGGTACTACCAGGAGTCTTTGAATGTGCTTACAATATAAAAAACGATCCGCACCTACCCGGTTATATACTGACGGGTGACGTAGACTCAAGCATTGTGGTTATGAGCCTAATGCCAAACCTGACTGTGGGATGGGGTGGAAGGTGCAGGCTCTATAACATCCCCACATCCGCCCATTCAAGGTGTATAGAACCCACTGCAGATAGGAATTACGTGTTCACTGGCTGGACTTCACCTGGCATCCCGGGTCCTGTAGACCTCTTGACTACCAAGATCGATCTTAATGGACTTGTAGTCTGGTCTAAGGTTCTAACGGGCTGTTTTAACTACGGGACATGGATGACCTTACCAGATTACGGACGGTATATAGTTGAGTGTAGGCCGGATACTTACACTGTGGCAGGATATACGGATTGGCCTTCTCCTTCCCCATGGAACCCTACCAATCTACTTGTCTCGAAGATGGATGCGAGTGGTAATATACCCTGTCCACTAAATGATACCTGTATGCAAGACATAGAGACTTTTGTTGACTCGCCTGAGGTAATTATCGACACATGCTATTGTGAGTGGTGGATCGAGGGTGATAAGCTGGGTTTAGTTGACACTGTAATATTTATTCGAGACAGCATTATATGCACATCTTCAGGAACTGGTATTGGAGACGAACCTGTTTATGGACAGGGTCTTTACGGCATACGTATTGTTCCAAATCCATTCGCATCAAAGACCACCATATATTTTAATCTGACAGTAGGGTCAGAAGTTCAGGTGGAGATATACGATGTGGCTGGGAGACAGGTCAGCACACTAATCGACGGAAGGATAAGCAAGGGAG
>CAZRTU010000164.1:0-4760 GCA_964603075.1 uncultured bacterium | reverse complement strand
AAAAGAGGAAAGGATTATCCTCGAAGAAAAAGGCAAAAGTAAGAGTAAGTGTTCCGCAGAAAAATGTAGAGAAATTTAGAGAGGTCCTGCTCTATATCTTAAACAAGGTGGGTTCTAAGCCGAATATAGGTGAGACAGTTCTCTATAAGCTGCTTTACTTTATCGATTTTAATTTCTACGAAAGATACGAAGAACAGTTAGTTGGTGCGACCTATATAAAAAATCAGTATGGTCCGACTCCGATTGAATTCAGGAAGATCGTAGAGGAAATGGAAGGTAAAGAATTGGTGGTGATTAGAGATAAATATTTTCAGTATCCTCAAACAAAATATCTACCTTTGCGAAAGGCGGATTTAAAGAAGTTAAAAGCACATGAGACAGAAATTATTGATGAGGTATTAGAAAATCTTTCAAAGATGAATGCAATACAGATAAGTGAATATTCCCACAATGATGTTCCATGGTTAACCACAGACGACGGAGAGATATTAGACTATGAGACGGTCTTCTATCGTACTCCTATGTATTCAGCAAGGTCTCATAGTGAAGAAGATATTCAGTGAGATTAAAAGACTTTCTAAATTTGAAAAAGATAGAACGAGGATATTAGAACATTATTGAAACAAAAGCAAAGAGTAAATTAATTTAAGTGGTGTCAATTCTATGTAAGTATTTTAAATTAAACGAGTTATGAGTAGGCTTTTAAGTTAAATAAATCAATGTAATGCTATGCAATATAAGGACTTGAAGAGAACTGACACCAATAACAATGTATGTGGTATATTTAAAGTGAATAATATTCCATTAGGGTGAATATAATGCAAAACGGATATACCAATTCAAAAATACCCGGTGGTATCTCGAAAGACAATAGAAGGCTACTTATTTTGTTATCGAGGTCTAACCTCTGTATAGAGATGTATTCTTAAATGAGACGATTGCGACGAATATAGACTTCCATAGTCAGATTGATGGACAGGTAGAGAAGACTACAAACTAAAATAACAAATTACTGTTTACGACAACAAGGTCTTTTGTCCCTGGTCTTTATCCTCTCTACAGAGAGGCAAAGATCTTTTTATAGCTGACTGTAACAACTTTGCAACACATTGGCCTAGTGGAGAATATCTTGCATCAGGAAATTGTGATAAAACAGCAAAAGTATGAATGTCCCGGAAATTAAAAGACTTATTCAAAATAGAGAATCTGAAACAGTAGAGTTTAAAACTTCACTTTCTCACTGGAAGGCTGTCATAGAAACCATCTCTGCCTTTGCGAATACTAAAGGCGGGATTATCCTCATTGGTGTTCAGGATAATGGCGAGATTAGAGGTGTTAAAGTTGGTAAAGACAGTATAGAAAGGTTTACCAATAAAATCATCCAGAATACTGACCCAAAAATCTATCCATCTATTGAAGTAGCCAAAGTTGATGGAAAAGAGATTATCGTCCTAACCGTGAAAAATACTCAAAATAAGCCCTATCTTGCCTTTGGAAAAGCCTTCAAGAGAGTTGGGAAGTCTACTCATCAAATGTCCAGAGATGAATATGAGAGAATGATTTTAGAAGAGCATAAAGAAGAATTAAGGTTTGACGAACAAATTTGTAAAGGAGCTACTTTAGAGGGTGTGGATAAGAAGAAAGTAAAACGGTATTTAGAAAAAAGGGCGGAACAAAGAGAGATAAAGATACCAAAAACCTCTTTTGATGAAATGGTAATAAACCTTATTATTTCAACAAGAGAAGGAAATGAGATTACCAATGCAGGGATCTTGTTCTTTGGTAAAGATCCTCAAAAGTTCATTCCGTATAGCGAAGTCAAAATTGCCAGATTTAAGGGTACAAGCATGACTGAATTTATAGATAGAAAAGAATTACAAGGAACCTTACCAGAACTAATAGACGAGGCAGAGAAATTTGTTAAGAGAAATACAAGAAGGGCAACGAAAATTGTTGGATTTGAACAAATCAATATCACAGAATATCCCTATGAGGCCGTAAGGGAAGCTATTACCAATGCTGTTTGTCACAGAGATTATTTCTTCTCTGGAGCCAGTATTCGGGTTATGGTATTTGACGACAGAGTTGTTGTGGAGAGTCCTGGTAAATTACCCGAAGGTGTTACTCTGAAAAACCTTGAGGGTTCTCATGTTCTCAGAAATGAAAGAATTGCAAATTGGCTATACGATATTGGTTATATAGAAAAATGGGGAACGGGGATAAGAAGAATGAAAGACCTTATGCGAGAGCATGGACTTAAAACTCCGCAATTTGAAGAAAGCGAGAGATTCTTTAAAGTTACTTTTCTTGGCCCTCGGGGAAAAATACTGGATCTAATTAAACCCAAAAACAGGATAGATTTGAAGGAAAAAGGATTAAATAGCAGACAAATTGAGGCTTTGAAATTGATGGTGAACGAGAAAAGAAAACTGACAAATAGAGAATATAGAAAACTGTTTAATGTATCCAAGCCCACTGCAACAAGAGACTTAACGCAACTTGTAAAAGAAAATCTAATAAGAGAAATAGGAAAGGGGCGGGGTTTAAGCTATATATATGTGTATTAGAAAATAAGCATATTTATGAGCCGATTATTAGAAAAATGAGCCGATTAATGAGCCGAAAAATGAGTTAAGACACATTTAAAATCACTCTCATTTAAATCCGCTAATACGCTATGCAACCCGATGATACTTATTGTACCACGGAGCAATAAATGGTGTCAATTCTGCAAACGAATAAATGGTGTCAATTCTGTGTTCGCAGAATCCTGTGGATAAATATTTGAAATTAGACAAGTAATGAGTAAGCTTATTATTATAAAATTCTCGTCGTAATGCTATGCAATATAAGGACTTGGCGAGAACTGACACCAATAACAGACACCAATAACAGACACCAATAACACCAATAACATAAAAGAAGTAAGTGTAATGCACTGAAGCATGAGGACTTGGCGAGAAGTAACGCCAATAACATCCAGGAAGAGAGAAAAAAATGGCAAATAAAAAAGAAGCGATAGTAAAATCTGATTATCTTCAATTTCTGCAAGAGATAAAAGAAAAGATTATCTCTGCTCGTGTTAGTGCTTATCATAAATTGAACAGAGAGCTAATAAAATTATATTGGGAGATCGGAAAAAATATTGTAGAAAGGCAGGAAAAATTTGGCTGGGGCAGAAGTGTTGTAGAGAGATTATCAAAAGACCTTATAGCTGAATTTAAGGGAAGAGAAGGATTTTCGCCAAATAATCTTTGGCGGATGAGGAATTTCTATTTAACTTATAAAGATAATCTAAAACTTGCACAGCTTGTGCAAGAAATTCCCTGGGGTCAGAATTTAGTGATATTGTCACGGATAAAAGATATGAAAGAAAGGGAGTTTTATATACGCGGAACAAAACAATTTGGTTGGAGTAGAAATGACTTAGAGAGAACTGACACCAATTGACACGACCAGGCAAAACGATTGCTTCAAAAACTTGTTAAAGCAGGTAAACTTTTTCAATATGGTAAGGGCAAGGGTACAAGATATGGGCTAATATCGCTAAATAAGGGCGAGCCCATAAAAGTGGGCGGATGAACGAAAAATAATATAAAACTCCAACTATCAAACGAAGAATACCGCCCCCCCCCATTTTACTATTTGATATTAGTAACCTTAGTAACAACGAAACTCGACATCTTCATGGGACAAAGGCCATTTCTTAGCTGATACTGTTTTTGCTTTAGTTCTATTACTATGAGTGAAACAATACTAAAACTGAGATTCAAATATCCCTTTGAAAGTCATATAGTGGGCAAGAAAGGAGAAAAATTTGGATTCTCTGTCAGTTATGACGATAATGGATTTAAAGTTGCAGCGGAATTGGTGGGAGCCAAATTAAGCAGTATACTACCCAAGCTAGGCGAAAAAGTGGTATTTGAACCAAGTCATTTTTTGTTTGAGCTAAATGCAGGAAGGAGGTCCAATGAAGTCGATTTGATACAAGAAGGGTACCATTCTGGAGAATTCCCTCTCGATTGTATTTACGCAATAGCTATAAGAAACATAAATAGAGTGTTAAGGAGTCTGCGAATATATGCATTTGAGCCCAGATTACATGAGGAAGGATTGCAAATAGAAAAAGCGAAGATCTTTTTATATAGATGCTCTACGGAAGTGAAAATAGGCTCAAGCGAGTGGAAGCCTGTGGTATCAAGGTATGATAGTCCAGTTACTCAGGCTTTAGCCTCAACATTGGTGGAGCATTGGGAGAACTTACCATTTTTGGAAACCAAACATTTTAGAGATGTCATTGATGCGATAGAAGAAGCAAGGGAACCCTACCCTGAGGAGGAATTTTTTATAAATGTGCTAGAGTTTTTACGTAAGAATAATTTAAGGATGGCCGTAGTAGAATCAGTTATAGGACTTGAAATTGTTCTTACTGAGTTTTTGAGAGAGTACTATAAAAATAAGCAAAAATATAGCAGAGAAAAACTCGATAAGTTATTATCACCAAATCTTAGCATATGGTATAGAATAGCAGGTGTCTTAAAAGTCCTTATGAGTGATACTGATTTATGGGGAGTAGATTTAAATGAAGTTTTGAAGGTAATAAATTGGCGAAATGATGTTGTACACAAAAAAGGGAAACTACCTGATTCAGTCAAAGATGGAGATATTAGAAGATGCCTTGTTCATATTTTGACTCTATCAGAGATGCTGAGAGCCAAAACCCGTGAGATGGAACAATCACCGACATTTCAATCATTAAC
>CAZRTU010000163.1:0-4785 GCA_964603075.1 uncultured bacterium | reverse complement strand
CTCCCGCCAAATACTGTGCAAGAATCACACCAGAATTACCCCTCGCCCCCATCACAGCATCTCTAATAAACACCTCAAGGATCTCGCGAAGTGAACTTGCATTTTCTCTTTCGACAGCCTCAAATCCGCTATTTACAGTAGAATACATATTGGTTCCTGTATCTCCGTCAGGCACAGGAAAAACATTGAGGCTGTTAAGGTATTTTTCATTCTCCTTTAGTGTCAATCTCATGAGTGAAAGGATCTTCTTTAACTCGACAGTCCTCAAGACTCTCATGATCTTCTGTTTCTCTTTAGTTAATAAACCACCTTTTGAGAAAATATGATATTATTTTTTCTTATTATACATTCCCTTTCTTTTTTTGTCAAGAAAAAAATGTCGAAGAGGTCTATAGTTGGAGATTTTTCAAATTTATTCTCGCAGTCTAACCGAAACAATCTTGGAAACACCCGGCTCTTCCATGGTCACCCCGTAAAGATAATTCGCAGACTCCATTGTCTGTTTATTATGTGTGATAAGGATGTACTGAGTCTTTTCAGCCTCTTTTTTAATCAAAGAAAGGAATCTGAGCAGGTTGGCATCGTCCAGTGGTGCGTCAACCTCATCGAGTATCATAAAAGGAGTTGGTTTAAGCTCATATACACCAAAAAACAACGCAATGACGGAAAGGGTTCTCTCCCCAGTGGAAAGTTGTTCTATCCTTTTAAGTTTTTTACCTTTTGGCGAAACTCCTATATCAATATTTGCGACCAGTGGATCGCCATCCCTTAGCAGGAGTCTAGCCTCACCTCCCTGAAACAACAGCCGGAATATATAATTAAATCTTTCATTTATCAGGGTAATCGCCTCTCGAACCTTGGCACGCGCCTGTTCATCCAAAAGCTTTATCGTAACTTCGATTATTTGTCTCGCCCTTGCAATGTCTTCCCTTTCTTCCCGAAGGAAGTTCAATCTTTCTTTGATCTCTTCGTGTTCCTTCACCGCAAGGGGGTTTACAGGCAGCATAGATTGAAGTTTTCTCTCGCAGCTTTGCAGTCTATCCTCCGCATCCTCGACATCATAAGGTTCCTGGAGTTTCACTACACCCCTGGCTTCGAGCTCTTTAGCCCGGGTTTCCGCGCGGGCCAATTCGATCTCAACTTTATGGCGTTCTTCCCTCAAGTTATCGAGAGAATTCCTGTAGTCGTCTATTCTCTTTTCGATCTCTAAAAGGTCGGTAACACCTCCAGTTAACTCTACATCAAGCAGTCCCCCGGTCTCTCTCCTCAAATTCCCCAACTCTTTCGTAACCTCTTTATATACGGAAGCCAGCTCGTTCATATCATCTTTCATTAATCTCTCTTTCTCTGTGATCCCGGAAAGATTGTCTCTCAATGACTCAAGATTCCTGTCGTAGCTTTTAAGTTCTTTTCTTAAGAATCTTTGCTCGCTCTCGAGTTTGGAAATCTCGATTTCTCTACTCTTTCTCTCTTCGATAATTCTATCCATCTCTGCGATGTTCTCTTCAAATCTTGCCTTTATCTTTCCTTTCTCACTGATCAACTCACTTAGATGTAAAAGAGCCTTTTCCGGGGTCTTTGTGTCAATCTGGATGTCGCGCTTCAGCTCTTCTTCCAGATTACCAATCTTCTCATCTAAATCACCAATAGCCTTTTTCAATTCCTTTATCCTGAGATCGAGAGTTATCTTCCCCTTCTCATATGCCAGCTTCTCACCTCGTTTTTTCTCCAATAGTGCTCTTCTCCCCTTTATCTCCCTGTCGACCCCTTCGAGCTCCTTCTCTAACTTGGTCTTGCCAATTCTGACCTCGGGGTCTCCAACCCCTATAACACCGAGCTCAGTTAACAACTCTCCATTCTCTGTAACTATAGGAAGATACACACCACTCTTTTGAATTGAAATGGCGGACTCGATATCGGATGCAACAATAAATTTATGTAAGATGGGCTCTAAGTGTTTGTAATCCTCATCAAGGTTAACATAAGATGAGAGATCCTCATAATCCTCATTTATATCGATGTCAGGCAGTAACTCTCTGCATATAAACTCCCTCCTCTTAGTACTTTTGAAAAGCACCTCATTAACCTTGTTGACGATTATGCATGTGAGAATCGATCCCAATGCTCCGTAGACTATCCTTTCCTTTCCATGTTTGGGATTGATTACATCTCCAAGTCTGGTAAAATCCTCATCGTAACTTACATCTTTCATATAGATAAGAAATCTGGCTCGTTCTTCTTCTAATTTATGCAGCGCATCTTCTATCTCTTCCATGTCATTAGCAGGCGCTCTATGATTTTTGTATATCTCTCGAGTTTCATTGAGTTCTTTCTCCAAGATTTTCCTTCTTGCCTTTGCCTTCTCTATCTCAGCCCTTACATCGTTTATTCTCTTCTTCCTGCTCTCGATCATGGTTCTTGTTACTATTAGATTTTCCTTAACAGAAAAGCTCTCATCTTGCAAGTTTTCGATCTCCTTCGTGATCTTGTCTCTTTTTTCATAAATGGATTTGTCAATCTGTGGATGCATTTCTATCTCGCCTCTCTTCGATTCTAAAAGGTTCGAATTCTTTTCTGATCTACCTGCTACCCCTCTTCTTGCCTTACCCAATTCTATAAGTTCTTTCATGACCTTTTCTTTTAATTCCAGGTTCTCTTCGTATTGTACCTTGAGGTTTTCTCTTTTCTCTTTAAGGGCAGATTCCCTTTTCTCCAACAGGACAATCCTATTACCCATTTCCCTGTCTCTCGCCTCCTGCTTTCTCCTCATACCCATAATAGAAGATTTATTATCCTCTAAATCTTTTATCTTCTTCTGGGTGTCCCCCACCCTGGTTTTCAAAAGGGATATCTTCTCCGAATCCCCCTGCATCTTCTTACGTATGCTCCTAATCAGTATCCACCTTAAATGACCAATATCCCTGTGTAACTTCTCGTATCTGGCAGCTCTCCTCGCTTCGCTCCGGAGCTTTATCTCCCTCTCGGAAACCTCACTTATAACATTATCCAATTTTTCTATGTCCGTTTTTATATGCTCCAGTTTAGAGAGTGTGCTGAGTTTATGGTTCCTGTAGGTTGCTATACCAGCAACCTCCTCAACCGTCCTTCTTCTGTAATATGGGTCACCAGAAAGTACAGAATCTATCTCCTCTCGAGAAAGTAGCGAGTAACCCTGGGGATTTACTGATTCGAAAAGCTCGATTACATCTCTCTGGAGTACCCTTCTGTAGTTTATGGTGAATTCGTTGTCTCCCGATCTTGTCAGTTTCCTCTTAATAACAACCTCACTTGATTTTATTGGCAATACCCCATCGTTAATAAAACCCAACGAGACCTCAGCCATGCCCCTCTGGGGTCTCCTTTCGGTCCCGTGAAATATAAGCTCTTCCATGGTCCTTGCCCTTAGAAGAGATATCTTACCTTCTCCGAGTGCCCATCTTATGGCGTCTATAATATTGGATTTGCCACACCCATTTGGACCTATGATGCAGTTTATCCCTGGATGGAGTTTTATTGAGGTTTTATGTGGGAATGACTTAAAGCCGGAAATGGTAACAGAGTCAAGATACATTGATGGGAGATGAAAAGGATTATCAACCGATTATAATCTTAAAAACAGAATTGTTGCCCTTTTTAGAAAAGGTTATCCCAAATTCATTATTCTTGCCTCAAATATATCCTTTATCTCGTTTTGGAGTCTATCTATGGGTTTTGAACCATCGAGTAACACGAATCTTTCGGGATTTTCTCTATTCAGTTTTAGATATCCGCTTCTGACACGGTCATGGAACTCCAGAGATTCAGACTCAAGTCTATCCTTTCTACCGACCCTCTCTAGGGCGACCTCGGTGTCTATATCCAAAAGAAAGGTCAAATTTGGCACCAAACCACCCGTGGCAGTCTTATTTAACTGTTTTATAAGATTCTTGGATATCCCACGACCCTCGCCCTGATATGCAACCGAGGCATCTATATATCTATCGCAAATAACAATCTTTCCCTGTGCCAGGGCGGGCTTTATTACCTCTTGGGTGTGTTGTGTCCTGGCGGCAAGATACAGGAATAATTCAGTGTATGGAACCATATCAAAGTGCTTGCGATCAAGGAGTATCTCTCTTATTCTTTCCGACAGGTCAGAACCGCCAGGCTCTCTTGTTATGATTGTAGAGATTCCCTTCTTCTGAAGGTAATCATAGAGAAGTTCTGCCTGCACAGACTTGCCACTTCCCTCTATGCCCTCAAATGTAACTAAAAATTCGGCCATGATTAACTGCTGCTTGTCCCTTTCTTACTGGTATCAGAATATTTTTTAATAAACTCCTCAACCTTATTTCGTGCGACATCATCCGGGAACTGTACAGGCGGTGACTTCATAAAATACGCAGAGGGCCCAATTATACTTCCTTTCAGACCTGCATCCAACGCTATCTTGAGTGCTCTTATGGCATCTATGACTACACCTGCTGAATTAGGTGAATCCCATACTTCCAGTTTTAGTTCGAGATCAAGAGGAACATTTCCAAAAGTCGTTCCCTCGAGTCTCATAAAGGCGAATTTCCTGTCCTTTAACCATGGGACATAATCAGATGGACCTACATGAACATCATCCTGGGGAAGCTTGTAGGGTAACTGTGATGTAACAGCCTGGGTCTTGGAAATCTTTTTGGATTCGAGCCTCTCTCTCTCAAGCATATTAAGGAAATCGGTATTACCACCTACATTCAACTGGTAGGTCCTTTCCAATTTGACTCCTCTATCCTTAAATAGATTCGTAAGAACCCTATG
>CAZRTU010000162.1:0-4848 GCA_964603075.1 uncultured bacterium | reverse complement strand
CATAGGAGTTCTGGAAGGTGTAAGAACTGGTCTCCCTCATGTCTATCTCGGTCTCCCCGTCCACAAGATACACTCCCAAACCTTCAGGATAAACCTCAAACTCCCAGGAAATGCTAACCTCAGGATTTCCTGTATTTACCTCCACATCAAGGGTTATCTCATATGCATCCTGTTCCCCATCAAGCACAAGCTGCTGATACCCTGCCTCTTCTCCCTCAAAGTAAGCCTGTACATACTCAGAGAGGGGAACCAGGAAGTCCACCACGTCCAGAGCCCTCTCATCTGAGGATACACCTATGTAGTTATGCTCATCTATAAGCTCACCCGATTTTGCCGATACCTTCAACCTCCACTCCCAGCAGACGGGCTCGGATTTCCCCTTCAAAACAGCAGGTGCATCAACGGTGATACTGCCCATACCTGGATCTATGACCTGAACCCAGAAACCCATCCACACAGGGATGAGATTGCTCAAACCACCACCAGGATAAAAGGTATAACACCAACCATTGAAGTACTTGTAGAGGAAGTTGATGTTATCTAATGTAAGGGCATCGAAGTCGACCAAACTCCCTGTAGGATTACCTGTTAGGTTCCAACCATAGTAGGAATTGGGGAACGACTTTGTAAGACCGGCAATAGTAAAGGGCAGGGTGGCAGGAGTTCCCGATACGTCCAGGATATAGCCACTCCACAGAGACTGCAGCATGTATCCCTTACCGACCTCGAGGGCGGCTGGGGCGTTATAACTCCTGCTCGGCTCATCGTATCCAAAAATATTAACAAAAGAAATATCGTCTCCAAAACAGGCATTTGGGTCAGGGTCAACGGGTATAACCGGCAGGGCAATAATATTCCAGCCAGGGTGGAGATATCCCACTGATGGTGCATACTTGACAGTAAAGTAGTCTTGACCCCCACCGACATAGGAATATCCTGTAACTATGATGTTGTCTGAAGCATCCACAGCCACACCAAAGGCACAATCCAAGGCTCCATTGTCGATTGTGTCAGCCCAAAGTATGACACCAGAAGGGTTATACTTGACCGTGAAGTAGTCCCAGTTCCCACCGAGCTGGGAACCTCCTGTGACTATGATGTTGTCTGAACTATCCACAGCCACAGCATAGGCATTATCCATTGCTCCATTGTCGATTGTGTCAGCCCAAAGGATGACACCGGATGGGTTATACTTGACCGTGAAGTAGTCATAGTCCCCGATACTGGAACGTCCTGTGACTATGATGTTGTCTGAACCATCCACAGCCACACCATTGGCACAATCCCAGGCTCCATTGTCGATTGTGTCAGCCCAAAGTATGACACCGGAAGGGTTATACTTGACCGTGAAGTAGTCACGATCCCCTCCGATCCAGGAATATCCTGTGACTATGATGTTGTCTGAACCATCCACAGCAACACCCTGGGCATAATCCCAGGCTCCATTGTCGATTGTGTCAGCCCAAAGGATTACACCGGATGGGTTATACTTGACCGTAAAGTAGTCTTGATCCCCACCGACATAGGAATATCCTGTGACTATGATGTTGTTTGAACCATCCACAGCAACACCCTGGGCATGATCCTCGGATCCATTATCGATTGTGTCAGCCCAAAGGATTACACCGGATGGGTCATACTTGACCGTGAAGTAGTCATAGCCCCCGATCCAGGAATATCCTGTGACTATGATGTTGTTTGAACCATCCACAGCCACACCGTAGGCATGATCTCCGGCTCCATTGTCGATTGTGTCAGCCCAAAGGATGTCGCCGGATGGATTATACTTGACCGTGAAGTAATCATACTCACCACCGATACTGGAACGTCCTGTGACTATGATGTTGTTTGAACCATCCACAGCCACACCCTGGGCATAATCGTCGTTTCCATTATCGATTGTGTCAGCCCATGAGAGGTAATACTGAGCCTCAATAGCCGAAGAGACCACAAAACCCAGGACTGCAATAGAAGCCAAGAAATACTTCATCTCTCCTCCCTTTCAAAAAAAAGAAAAATAGTAAATGCCCTTAGATATAGTATAACCAAAAACCAACCATCTGTCAAGAAAAAACTAAAAAGTTTAAAGACCAGCCTGAAGCCGATTTTTAAGCCGCACGTGCTCCTTCCCGTGTCCGGCTGCATGCCTTGGTTAGGCGCCCTCTCCGCCAACGGATGATATCTCTATGGGTCCATTTGCGAGCGATCTAATGCCGCTACGGCTACTGGTTGAGATTTATTCTTTCAAGCAAAGCCACATATTTCGGATCAGAGCGGATACGATCGAACAATGGCTGAACCTTTATATATCTCAACCACATGTCCCCACTCTCGCAGGCAACTTCTAGGAGTCGGAAACCATGCTCACGTTTACTCAACGCCAGACATAAGAACCCCAGCCAACAGGGCTCTGAGGCATAGTCCTCCCCCGATAGCACAAAATCAGCCAGTATCTCAGCAGCCTTGTCCTTTTGACCCAGCCGAGCATAGGTGATTCCTTGAAGAATGGCAGCCACGTGAGATAGATCGGTATCGGCGGTGTATGAACCAGTAGGTTCTTGTGCCTTTTGGAACTGGTCCATGGCTTGGTCATACATCTCTTTCTGCAGGTAACATTGGCCCAAGATGATTCTCCCCATACTGCTTGGCGTACTGGCTTCCTCAAGTGCTTGCTTCATGGTTTCGATTGCCCGATCATACTGCCGTGTGTAGTAGAGGATGGAGCCGAATACGCCCTTCGTAAAGAGCGAGGTAGGGGCTATCTCCATGGCTTTCTCTATCTGCTCAAGACTTCTCTCCTTCTCTCCCATCTGAATCAGTAGCAGAGAATAGTTCATCCGGATCATTTCATTTTCCGGATCAAGGTTGATAGCCTCCTGAAAGCCATTGGCTGCTTCCTCCCATCTTCCCAGCCTGGCGTTGAGAAATGCCGCACCTGTGAGTAAGACAGTTGACACGGGATCCAACTTTAAAGAGTACTGCTCTTCCTTGAGAGCCTCTTTCGGTCTTCCCATACTAGTTAGAAGAGCCGAGTACCAATGATGAGCGGTTGCATAGTCAGTATCAAGTGAGATCGCCAGTTTGTACTCCTTCTCTGCCTTTCCTGTATCCCCTTCGAATACCTTGTACACCTGGCCCATGGATGTATGGGGTTCGGCAAGGGAGTCGTCGAGTTCCAGGGCCTTCTCCGCAGCACCCTTGGCCTTTTCATAACTCTCCTCGAAAGGCAAGATATGGTAGACGTGAAGTAACGTGTACGCGTCGGCCAAGCCCGAATAGCCAAGAGCAAAACCAGGGTCCTCCTTGATAGCCTGACCGAAGTACTCAAGGCTTCTGTTTAAGCCTTCTTCCGTCCTCTTCTTCCAAGCCTTGCGTCCCTTGAGATAGAGATCGTAGGGCTCACTGCTATTCGCTTCATGTCTCATAGCATCTCCTTAGGCTCTGACTGTGGATCGGGTGAGGTTGAATACTGATCCACAGTCCCACCAACGGTGCTCTCATCTAACCAGACCGAAAGCAACAGAAGTATACATATACTATATTCTTAACTGTTGAATAAACAGAAGTTATATCGACGAAGCAATAATTATGTTAGCAGTTTATACTGCAATTTACGCCACTTAGATTTTTTAAAATAGCTTTCATTCATATTATACTACTAAATTATACCTCCGTCAAGAAAAAAAATCTAAAAGTTTGAACTCTTCAAATCTCGTGCCTGCCTGTCGCCAGACAGGGCAGGCAGGGGTCTCCAGCCCTCACTCTCCAGTCCCTACGCAACCCAACAAACTGGGTAACCCATGTAAACCCAACGAACCGAGTTGCCTAGTCCCTAGTCTCTTTTCCTTCCTCTCTCCTCTCTCTTCTCTCTTCGCTCTTCGCTCTCTTGCCTACCCTCTCTCAAAACTACCCGATGTCAAAATAACCCAATTTTATGTGTTTTTGTGTAATTTCCCAAATTCCATAGATCGTTATTTCGCAGTGTTGTGAGGGCAACAATACTTAATTTGGCTAAGCATTTTCTAAGTGTTTTTCCAGTGTTGACAAAAGATAAAATTTATGTTATAATATTTATATACTCTAAATTTATTCAACCAGAACAGACTAACAGATTTGATTAATCCGATGAATTTTCCTGCGACGTTTCGCGACCCACTGCGACCTGCAACACCATTGGATATATAGGGCGATTGACATAAGTGGAAACGGAACCACGAATCCTCGCAATATGTGCTAAATATCCGCGCAGCATCCGCGCACTCCCAAGCCAACCTGATGATATTGTGAAACCCGATAAAGCTGCAGACACTTGAATAAAATTCAAAATAAAGACCTGACCCCAATTCTTCCAGTCGTCAGGTTTTACTTCCGGCTATTTACTTCCCGTTTATACACGTAAATATTATTAGGTGAATCAGATTAAATGCCTGGCTACGCAAAAATAGGTTTTGCACATGGTCTTCTCTCATATAGATACAGTCTCTGGAAGGAGTTCTTTAAACAGCTTGGTTTCGAGGTGATAGAGTCGGTAAGAACTACTACATCTATAATGAAGAAGGGTATTTCACTTACAGTTGACGATACATGTATGCCTGTCAAAGCCTTTGTTGGTCATGTAGACGAACTCCTTTTAAAGGATATAGATTACCTTTTTGTCCCCAGAGTATTAGCAATAAGAAAAATGAGTGGATATTATTACACCTGCCCTAAAATTGTAGGACTGCCTGATGTCATAAAGGCCATTTTCAATCTAAATAAAAACTCTAGACCTAAGATTCTGGAGATGGAGATAGATGAGAGAAAAGAGAGTATGGAAACCAGAATGGTTTATTTCGCCAGAAAAGTCTT
>CAZRTU010000161.1:0-4849 GCA_964603075.1 uncultured bacterium | reverse complement strand
CTTCTCCAAATCTTCGATCAATCTCTCCGCATATTGTGGTCCAGAGAGCATCTCATCGTACAGGTGGAGGCCAAACCCATCATGTATACATTGCAATAGAATTCCTCCAAGAAATTCATTACGCTCAAGCAACATTACATTATCTATTCCGTTTCTCTTAGCGGATACTGCCGCTGCAAGGCCGGCAGGACCAGCTCCAATTACCACCACATCTATTTTCTTACTTCTCATAAAATCCTTTAATCCTTTATGAACCCGTAAAATAGATTAGCCTGTTTATTATTTTTGAAAATTTCTTGCGGTTTTTTACCATACCTATCCATAAGAAGTTCTACGATCCGGGGTGTGCAAAAGCCTCCTTGACATCTACCCATCATAGAACGACAGCGTCTCTTTATAGAATCCAAGGTGCAGATTCCAAGAGGATTTTCTATACATTTAATAATTTCGGCCTGTGTGACTGTCTCGCAACGACAAACCATAATACCATACTCTTCATTTTCTTCGATCAATCTTGCCTGTTCCTCTGGAGACAACTTAGAAAACCTTATTCGTTCCTTCCTATACGGATTGAATTCCTTCTTCTCCAACAGGTCCTCTCTATTGCCTACAATATCAATCACCATATCGGCTATTGCAGGAGCTGACGTCAACCCTGGAGACTCGATTCCAATCAAATCAACAAAGTGATCGACCTTCTTATTCTCCTCAATTACGAAATCGGCAAATGTTTTGTCTCCTTTCCCACTGATCAATTTTGGTCTTATTCCAGCATAATTTCTTATAAAATCAATATCTGCTAATTTGGGAATATATTTATTTATCTCTGCTTTCAGAGTTTTCATTGTCTCTGCTGTATTAGATGTATCATTTTTATCCCCAATATATTGTGCAGAAGGGCCAATCAATATATTATGTTCTATGGTCGGGGTAAAATGGATGCCCAATCCTGATCCATCTGCGGGAGGAACTGGATATATCATTCTTTGAATTAGGCCTTCTGTTTTATCCGTTATGTAGTACTCACCTTTGCAGGGATAGATTTTATACTCAGTATTAGCCACCATGTTAGAAATTTCGTCTGAATATACCCCCGCACAATTTATCACCCATCTACTGTTATATGTCCTGTTTTCTGAAGTTGTTACCTCAAATGTTTTATCGTATTTATTAATAACGATGACAGCCTCATTAAATATAAAATTAACTCCATTTTGATGAGCATTTTCTGCAAGTGCAATTGTAAACTTATATGGTTCTATAATACCTGTGAAGGGAGAATGCAAGGCGTATTTGCCGTTTATGTTTGGTTCCATTCTCTTAATCTCCTCTTCTTTGATCATGCGTAGACCCTGAACACCATTTCTCTGTCCCTGTTCAAAGAGAAATTCAAGGTGCTTCAGTTCCTGCTCATCCATCGCCACTACTAATTTTTCGTTTATTCGCATTTCAAAATCAAGTTCCTCTGACAACCTTTTAAAATAGGTTAGTCCCTGAACATTGGTCTTGGCTTTTAAGGAGCCCGTAGGAACATAGAATCCTGTATGTAGAACACCACTGTTCCCTTTAGATATTTCGCTGGCAACATCATCCTCTTTTTCAATAACCAAAACATCTACTTTGTATCTTGCTAACTCTCTGGCAATATTACAACCGATCACTCCAGCTCCTATAATAATAAAATCGTATGTTTTCTCTTTAATATCCACGATTACTTAACCCCATTATCAAAAAGAGCCCAAGAAGACAAAATGACTCGACAAAAAGAAGGGGAATGTCAGGAACCTCTTGAACTCTTATACATTCCAAAATTATTTCTAACAAATTCGGAATAATTAAAATCTCGCGAGTAATTTATCCTAAGGCATATTGAAAGATACTATATCTACTTAGTATATTGATATCAGAAGGGGGCTTCAACTCCCAGAGATTTTCCAACATCTCTAATATTCTCTATTACCCTATTAAACAACCTTACATAATCCTGTTGCCCCTCTGCCTGAACAAACTCCTTTTCACCATGTATATATATTCTATCTTGCCCTCTTACCTTTTTTGAATTATGCAGGATCTGCATGAGAGAATCTAACGAAGCGGTAAATTCATCTAAAGGAAGGAATGCCTCAACATCTATTGCACCAAAGAAATGACATACATTTGCTGGACTCTTAGGGATACCATAAACCTTTGGACCATAAGCACCCCCCGATAAGATACCAGTCAGAATTTCTACTATCATTGCAAGCCCATAACCTTTATGACCACCTGTTTCCTCTAATGCACCACCCAAAGGAAGTAAGCCACCGCCCAGCTTTTCCTTAACATTTTTCAATACCAACCCCGGGTCAGTAGTAGGATAACCCTCAGCATCCGTTGCCCATGCTTCTGGTATTGGTTTATTTCTTCTATCATATACCTCCAATTTCCCGCGCGGCACTGTGCTTGTTGCCATATCCACTACAAAAGGCCTTTCCCTATTCGCAGGGGCAGCTATTGAAATTGGATTTGTACCCAAAAGGGCATCCTTACCAAAGGTTGGAACCACCAATGGGAAAGAATTTGTAGTGGAGAGACCGATAAGATTCTCCTCAAGTGCCATCATTGCATAGTAACCAGCTATACCATAATGATTCGAATTTCTCACAGCAGCGAAAGCCACACTGTTCTTCTTGGCTTTCTTAATAACCAGTTTCATTGTCTTGTAAGAAACCGGTTGCCCCAGACCATCATTCCCAGTAATTACAAGTGTATTGGGAGTTTCTTTGATAATCTCGTGCTTGGCATCAGGTATCATTATACCATCTCTGATGCCGTCAGTATATCTTTTTAACCTTGCCACGCCATGAGATGGGATACCCCTTTTATCAGATTCAATCAGGACATCCGTAGTAATTTTAGCATCCTCCCTACTCATTCCAGACTTTTCAAAACACGTGGTAACAAACTTCTCCAAATCACCTATCTTTACTTCTCTAAAATCTGCCATTTCTTCTCCTTCTTATCAAACAAGCAATTTCTAAACCTCGGGAATATTCGTCAGATAATCGATTTTTTCGAGAGCACCTTTATGATCGGGATCAAACTTTATTACTTTTCTAAATATTTCCAGGGCTTTATACATTTCATAATTCCTCATATAAGATACACCAAGGTGATAGTGTGCAGATACGTGATCAGGATTATCCTTGATTAGTTTTTCCAGATGTTCCTGAGCTCTCTTATAATTTCCAGATGCCTTGTAAGCTACTGCCATATAATAATTTCCTATGAAAACCTCAGGATTTTTTTCAAGAAGCCTCTTATATGCCTCTATACTCTTTTCTTCCCTACCAGTGTGATAGTAACATAAACCAAGCCAGATAAAAGCCATATGAAGTTCAGGGTTCATTTCTATTACCTTTTCCAAAATTTTAATGGCTTCTCTAAAATGTGCCGCACGATAGTGGGATATACCCATTCTATATAAAGCATAGCTGTAATGGGGTTTTAACTTTAATACATACTCATATTGAAAAATTGCCTTCTTTAGATGTCCTATTATATAATAGAGATTAGCCAAATTCATTCTTACTGATATGTTTTCTGGATCATTTAACAAGATCTTCTCATATTCTGAAATAGCCTTGTGTAATTTACCTTCCATCTTGTGTTCATCAGCAACTTTTATTTGTTCTTGAATCGGCTTCATATACCTCTCCTCTCTTATTCTATCAACTCTTCTATCGACCTCTTCTTATAACTCAGGTGAATTCAAACTCGATATTCCTCGCTGTTGAAATATTATAACATCAATTAATAAAAATGTCAAGTAAAAAACTTCATAACTATATAGTGCCTTCTCCTAAAATAGGATTTCAGATATTATCTTTAAGAATTGAAAAAAAATTATGGATGAGATTATGCGTAAGGCTGCTATCGAAGAATCAGAGGGATTTTAATTACCTGAGAAATACTATGGAGTTGTTTTAAAATCTATTTTAAGTTCCAAAGGCAAGAGGTCTCCGCGGAATAAGGGAAACAATTCTCAAAATTTAAAGAAAAGCTTGTCTCTCACAACCGAATTAATTACCTTATGGTATGGCAAAGCTCGGGGTCAAAAAAGAAGACTAAAAATAAAACTGCGGTTATCTAAAACCTCTGAAGCTACAAAAGTATTAGTTTTTATTCTTCACTATTCTTGTACCGGAAATACCATGGATTGCATTTTTGATATCACTGGGACAGGTTATTACTGTTTCATTGCTGGTTTCTCCAGTGAATGCGATAGCCGCCTTAATCTTAGGTGCCATACTGCCCTCTTTAAAATGACCCTCTCTCAGACGAATCTCTGCCTCTCTTATATCCATGGAATCTATCGGGGTCTGATCTTCTTTGCCAAAGTTCAAATAGACTTTTGAAACGGATGTCAATATCAGAAACAGATCTGCGGAGATACTTCTTGCTAAAAGTGACGAGGAGTAGTCTTTATCAATCACTCCCTCAATACCTTTATATATACCATCTTCCTTAATAACTGGTATACCACCACCTCCCGATGCAATAACGACAACACCTCTCTCGACGAGTGCTTTTATGGTAGCAACCTCTAAAATTTCTATGGGAATGGGAGATGGTACAACTCTTCTATATCCTCTACCTGCATCTTCCTTCATCACCCATCCGAATCTCCTGCTTACTTTTTCCACCTCAGCTCCGTAATAAAAAGTCCCTATCGGCTTTGTTGGATTGTCAAAGGCCGAGTCTTTTTTGTCCACTACAACCCTTGTTATCAGGGTGACAACTGATTTTCTTATATTTCTCTTCTTGAGTTCGTTATCGAAAACCATCTGTATTGCGTATCCAATTTCAC
>CAZRTU010000160.1:0-4859 GCA_964603075.1 uncultured bacterium | reverse complement strand
GGGAAAAACCCTTTAGATGTTCTTTCTCTTTATGTATAAAGCTCTCTGGAATAAAGATTGGGAAATATGCATTTTTGACACCAAGGGATTTGATCTCCCTGTCAAGAAAATACTGAATATTCTCCCACATACCGTAACCATAAGGTCTTATAACCATACAACCCTTAACAGGAGAGTAATCAGCCAGTTCTGCCTTAAGAATTATATCGTTATACCACGCAGAGAAATCCTCCTCTCTTGACTTGTGTTTAGCCATATTTTATCCCCATTTTATCGGTCATGTTCCAAACAAGATAATCCTCTTTATTTTGTTATTATACAGCCGAATAAATTATTTGTCAAGGAAATTTTATCTACGGATTGGGCAAAGGCTCAGAGATAATTAGTCGACATCTATGGTAAGATGACTACGTAGAAAAGTTAAATTGACAGGTAACCCCCTACCTCTTATTTCTTAGCCTGATTCGATTGTTCTTACTACTATAAATTAATTGCGCCACTCTTGAATCATAATTTGATTTAGTTACATTAAAAAAGTAAGGAGCTACCTTCTTATTAAGTTGTCCTAACACTAAAAATAAGTGATTTTGCATCATTATCCAAGATCTGCAATCGACGTTCTCACAAGAGTTTGAGGGCAACAACACTTAATTTACCAAGTGTTTCCATGTGGTTTTTAGGGGTAGACAAAAAGGGAAATTTGTGTTATACTGTATTTAGATATTCTACTTTTATTGTAAGACATTTATTTAATTTTGGGAAAATAACAAGTGAGATGTTGAAAGTCAAGAAAGTCTCTAATTGTATCGAATTTCGCAAAAGCTAAGCTAGGTGTAGTGAATCCAGATCAGTGATAGTTAAGGTAATACGCAGTCATTTCTTCCTCATAGATACATCAGATGTAGAATTATAGCAGCTCTTAAGGTTATACGCATCTCCTGTTCATATAGATACTCACCATTGAGGGATATCGTCTCAGATCCTTTTTAAAAAAATAATGACTACATCCTCTTCTTGTCAAGTTCTCGTTTTTCTATGTGTTTTTGGTGGTAATGTTAGGATCGTCTCTGTGCTTAGTGGCTAATTAACTCAAGGAATTAGAGATGAGGGATTTCCATAACATAATGATTTGCCTTGCATTATTTAATTCTATATTTTTATTTGCATGGACAGAGCCTGTGAATATATCGAATACAGAAATGAAATCACAAACTCCTTCTATAGCAGTTGATAGAGATAGTCACATTCACGTTGCGTGGACGGACTTTCAAACACATCCAGACGAAATCTTAGGAGAAATTCTCTATCGATATTTCGATGGTGATACATGGTCCAGTATTATTAATATATCAAACGATGTGACAGCTTCTGGACCCCCGAGGATAGCAACGGATACCACAGGTTATCCCCATATACTTTGGGAGGATTGGGGGACAGCAGGACAAAGGGCTAAGATATATTATAGCTTTTTTGATGGCAATTCATTCACAAGCACCTTTTGTTTATCTGATAGTTTGCACGAGAGTTATCCATTTGCGAGACTTGGGGATATAATATGTGATTCTATGAATAATATACACGTAATATGGAGTGTGGAGATAGCTGGTACTTTTAATGTCTATTATACAATGTGTATCGCAGAAAACTGGACTACACCTATAAATGTTTCAAATTCTCAGGGAGATTCATGGGAAGCGAGGATAGCCATTGACTCCAAAAATCATCTCCACGCAGTATGGAGAGAAGAACCACCAAGTGGACAATGGGATAGCATAGCAGTATTCTATTCAAAGTATAATGGAATCTCTTGGTCAGCCCCAGTTAACGCTTCGAGATTAATTGGAGAGTCCCAATCACCCAAAGTAGCAGTAGATTTATGGGGTCATCCCCATGTCGTCTGGCATGAGGCAGCCTATACTATCTACAACCTCTATTATTCATTTTTTAATGATAGCGCTTGGTCAATACCTTACTCTATAGATAGCCTCAGTGGCGAAGCGGGTTATCGTCCAGATATAATACTCGATTCTCAGGGTAATGCACATATAGTATGGAGTGGAGGAACTGAACTTTACTATTCGTCGTACGATGGTACTTCTTGGTCTATCCCTTACAATATTTCCGATCTATCTGTGAACTCGCTTTTTCCTGATATAACAACAGATTATTCCTCAATTTGTCTCTATTCTATATGGGTAGAGGCTGTTGAGAGCAATAGATTTGAAATCTACTATAGTAAAAACCTATTAACAGGAATAGAGGAGGGAAGTAGAGAATATTTTACAGAGAAGAAACAGAGCTCTAACTTTCCTAATCCTTTTGAGTATGAGAGTAATGTATTTTTTGCTCTCTCTGAAGATGCTTATGTCACGTTACAAATCTTCAATCTTACGGGGCAAATGCTTGCAAATTTTGACTTGGGCTATATTGAAATGGGTGCTCATGTTTTTTCTATATCTAATAATCTCTTAATGAAAGGAGATGATGCTTATACAGGAATTTATTTTTACTGCTTAAAAACAGGGAAAGAGGTAATAGCAAGAGGGAAGATGATTCTGATTAAGTAAGGAGAGCAGATAGTTTAATGAGATGGGGTCACCTATCTCTTAGCCCGATCCCAAAAGTTCTTCCAGGTCTAAAACCTGAAATCAGCCCATATACTCATACCCATGGTTCTGGTATGCATGCGTGTCATACGGTCGTTGTCCTCTCTATACTCTATCCTTGCACCACCTGTGATATCGGATGAAAAGTTGTAATTCATACTCGGTGTTACGCTGAATCTGTACCTATCCTTACTCTTACTATCTGTGGTAATGTTCTCTCCTGTGTCTATTGTGTATTTAATCTCAACACTGGTTGCAAGCCTGCCCGAGAATCTGATACCAGAGAGAAATGGCAGTTTTATCCCGGTGGGTGCACTGAAGGTAAAACCGCTGGTTAAGCCAATATCAAAGTGGGTGTCATCTTTCTCCAAGTACCTACTGGCTCCTGTAAGACTCTTGGAATATTTTTTTGTGTAGGTTGAGTTGATCCTCGAAGATATCCCCGATCTCCACTGGAGATTCAGCGAAGGGGTCACGGTTACGTCTCTGCTTAAGCTGGTGGGTTCGTCTATCGCATATCCTTCCTCTGACTCATTTATCGTAAAATTTGATGAAAGGGTCACGGACGAGAGTATGTCCTTGAGTCTCCAGAATTTCTCAATAGAAGACAGGCTGACCTTCATATCGGGCAGTGTCCGTGTCATACTCCACCTCTTGTTGTCAACCGTTCCGCCCCAGCTTTCTTTCTCTCGATATGTAAGAGATACATTGAATATTTTCCATTTAAGTCCACTCGTGGCGGAAATCTGGTTGGTCTCTTTCTTACTGTCCCTTCCATCCCTTAATTTATCTACCCCATAATCCTCGGAAATGCCGAATATGAAATCCCTGGTAGGTCTGTCACGGAGTGAAAACATCCCAGTAGAACGGGACAATGTATAGGTAAATTTAGGATTGGATATCAACCCCGTTAACCCCTTTATAAACCCCATCTTAGCTCCGATCTTATCCATGTTTATACCTAATTCTACATCCATCGAATTAGTATTGGTCGCATCCCTTATCTCAACGGTGTCTCCATCAACTATCTCAAACTTGTCGACGCCATTTGCCTCGTTATACCTCGATGTATAGGCGAATTTCTGGGTAGTCAGGCTCCATATATTAGGTGAAAAATTGAGGGCAAGATTTTCATTCCTTGAGGTCTCTCTGGAATAGTTTAGTTCATTTGATGATTTAATACTGTAGGTCGTGGCAAGTGCATTAATCGGGGAATATGATATGCTCCCCTGATTTGTGAGAACCTTGGGATTAGGGCTCTCTATCAATTTTATCGAATCCCTCGAAACATTATATTTACGTACATCAGAACGTGAGTAGTTGGTGCTGACCTTGAAATTACCCGGGAAATACCTGATCTCCATACCGAACAATTTCAGGGGCGGCAATTCAGGTGAAACCCCATAACCAGCTGAGAGGTTTATATTCTTTGTGGAATCCATCGAGGTTGGCCCAGTATAGAATACCTCCCTGTAAGAAGCACTGGCTGTGATTCTGTCGATTGTGTATTCCATGAACCTATTCTCGGTTTTTAATTTTGAAAATGAGACACTGATATTCCTCGGCTTGGTAACCGACCTCTCCTCTCTGCTTTCATCATTGGTTAGAACAACATCTGAGTTGGTGGAGTACATAGGTAGGACGGTTGTGTTGCTGACCCCACCCTTAACAGGAAGAGATATACCCCACGATGATGGCAGAAATTTACCCAATCCAACGCCGAAAGAGACATTGTAGGTGGTGGAATGTCCACCCTGTGGAACCATCTCCTGGCCAAATTTTCTGAAAGAGGGATCCTGCCTACTGTAAGCGAGATCCAATGTCATGATGTCTGAAAGCTTAAGGTTCGTACTGGCGCTTGCCGCCAAACCAATCTCCTTTGCCACATCCAAGAGTCTTATATCATCAATCCAGACCTCTCCAGAGGCTACGGATGCCTCCCTCTGTCTTATGCCGACCTCCACAATCTTGACGTTGGTAAGTGAAGGACTTCCAAGCACGGAGCAACTATCGTCACCCACAAAGGCACGGGCAAACACGGAATCCCGCGGAAGCGTATCCCTCTCCCTCTTCAGGTGGGTAAGCGAATCCAGTGGTATCCTTAGGTCTCTCCAACCTTCGGGTATATCTACCGAGTACTCATAATAGTTGAGAGTATCACCACCGACTCGTATGAAGAATCGCGTATCTTCAGTCCCTGAAAGGTTTACCCCCTTTAGATAGAGTGCAAGCGTATTATACTGGATGAATTTT
>CAZRTU010000159.1:0-4923 GCA_964603075.1 uncultured bacterium | reverse complement strand
CCCACACATATAGGAACGGACATGGACCCGGATAGTATTCTGGCTCAACCTTTATAGTGTCTGATGGACCGCTCTCATTGTCTAGTGTATCAAACGCCGTTACAAAATACCAGTAAGGTCTCCACGCGTAGACTCTGTCAACAAACTCCGGTTCTGCAAGAGCTCCTACAGTCCCTACATTATTAAAGGGACCACTGGATGATTCACTTCTGTAGACATAATAACCTGATAAATCTGTCTCGGCATTTGGATCCCAGCTTAAGGTTATATCAGCCCAATCTTTTCCAATATGTTCCCAGACGCCGGAAAGGCCTTGAGGTGGTGAAGGTGGTGCATCAGCGACAAGATAGATAGTGTTCGATTTGATATATGGGGATCCTGTAATGTAGGCTTTAACATAATACCACGCAGCATCATCCTCCTCAAAATCATAAGGGTCGATCTTTGACGTGTCACTACCATAGTATATCCTCCACCAACCAGTAGGATCACCCTCTCTGGGTTTTAAAAGTTTGCGATAGAGCCCATAATTATCTGGGGTATAAGAAGCGTCAAAAGTCCACGATAGATGAGCTTGAAAGTGATAGATGTCCTTATTAACACCTGATTTTGGATTTGTGCAAACCATCTGTCCAGAAAGATAAAGAGGATTCTTGATAGTGAAGTTACCATCACTTACATCATCATGATACTCTGGATCTGATTGGAAATAACCTCTCACTTTGACCCTGCATGTGGTAGATGTGTCCCTTGGTATAGTCCAAGAGTAACTTCCAGACCATGGAAATTCTTCAGAACTGTTTATAACCTTCGCAATCCTGTAAGGATAGGTTGATCCTCCATCTACAGAATAATAGATAACAACACTATCGGCGAGAGTATCCGCAAGAGTTCCTGTGTTCCAAGTGATATCATGTTTCTCATCAAAATACCAAACTTCGCCTCCGTTCGGAGAATTGACCTGAATGTAGTACTCCTCAACTCCAATTTGATAATGGTCTTTATACCCTCTAAAATATCCTAAAGCTTCTGAATCAGCATGTTCGTAAGAATACCAGAACTTGTACGATTCATTCCCATGCTCTACGCCATCGTAATCAATAAAAGAAGCCTCACCTAAAATAGCTGGCATAATTGTTTCGCGCAAAACATAGAAATCAGCTGTTTTTACTCCCCGGTCCGGATATCCAAACATTTCTACTAACCAAGGATGAGTCTTATCCCTAAGATCAAATGCATCTGCAGATGCGTCTGGGTGACAAAAGGTTTCTGTACCTTGAACTTCCCCATTAAAATCGTTGTGATGTATAGAAATAAATCGGTCAACTTCGGGCCACAAATTAGCAATTGCGACCCTCTCCTCAAGAGAAACATCTACATCGCTCGTGCGGGTCATTCGCACTTCCGTCACTTCGGTAAGAGTCCACAAAGAGTCTTGCAAAGTGAGGGCGACGTCTAAATTCGCCTCTTTTTCTGTGTACCAAGTACCCTCTGCCCCTGGGTCACTTCCTCCATGCCCTGGATCTAAGCATACGGTATTAGAGTGGATTTTTGAGACAGGAATTAACAAGAGGATCAAAATACAAAATATTTTTTTCATTTTTCCTCCTTGTTAATTAAATCAGCAACAAATATCCTACCGTCTTCTACGGAGAAAGCGATCTTTTTACCATCTGGAGAAAAACACGGTTTGACTTCTATTAAATCTTCCGTCTCGGTAAGCCGACTTTTCTCGGTTCCATCCCATTTTATGAGATAGATATCCGAAGCAGTCAAACGATGTCCATCGCTCTCTGTAACAGTATAAAGAATCCAAACACCATCTGGACTCCAGCATCCATTGGATCCTCTCCCAAGGTCGAATACGGTTTTGGTTTCTATCTCAAACACGCATTGAGAGTGTCCACCATCTGAACTAATAAGAATTTTTTTACTGTCGGGAGACCATTCGACCAAAAGATACTGTCCCTTTAAGAGTAACTCCTTATTTGTTCCATCATCATCCGTAAGCCAAACGCAAACCGTATCAAAAGTCACTAGCTTACCACTAACAAAGGGTTCGCTATACACTATCTTCTTTCCATCAGGGGATATCATACCCCCACCCCAAATATCTGTTTCTATTTCTTTCTCGATCTCTCCTTTTGAATTACAAAAAATAAGGGTAAATTTATCTTTTTCCGCTTCAACTTCACTCTTCTCTCTTGCGGTGTAAAACCACTTTCCTGTAGATAATCGGCATGGAAAAGATGAGCCCTCTCTCATTGTAATAACAGATTTTGTCTCTTTATTCTCTATCTTTACTATTTTTATCTGATTCCTGTTGCGGAAAAAAATCGCCTTGCTATCGGAAGACCATGTAATCCAATGACCAGAATCATTTTCAGTGAGTATTTCTATTGCACCCCATCTATCTGCGTTTTTCAAATATATTCCTCTCCACTTAGCTCCCGTGAACGCAATCTTTTTCCCATTGGGTGACCATTTTGGTGCCATAAACCAGCCATCTTCTGTTGTGGTAATTGCTCTCACATTCTCTACACACCACTCTGCCCAAACTCGAGCGCTCTGAATTCCTAAAAACAAGATGAGCGCCTTTACAATATATCTACTAACCATTTTAACCTCCTAAGGGTAGCCTTTTAAAAATTTGTGATCCTTTACTATTTATAGGATTATGAGTATTACCTTTTTAATTTTACTTACGTTTATTAAGTCCTTGTATATCAGCGGATTATGAATTTAAAGCAAAATTCATTCGATTTTTTTCAAAATTAGTATTCTCATAATTCACTGTTGCTTAAGAAATTCCATAACCCCTGCAGATTGCAAAGCCCACCAGTTTTATAAAGGACTGTTTCCTAATAAATCTTACCGTTCCTGTTATAAAAAACCCATTTACCCCACGTATTATCTGATACGCAGGGCTAACCAAAACGAACCTTGTAAACCTCGCATAGAAGAATACATAAATAATAAAGAGGTTATCCCCAATATAGTCCATAATCTAATGGATATTGCAAAACTCTCTCTTAAAATACGTAGAAAATTAAGAGACTGATAAGAAGAATGTAATCGGTAACTTTTTATAAAGGACTAAGCTGAGCTCTTTTAGTGGTGAGTATCTATATGAACAGGAGATGAGTAACCTTAAGAGGCTATTACAATTCTACATCTTGCTGTATTAAAGAGGAAGGAGTGACTGCGTATTATCTTAAGGCAAATTGCTGATTGAGGTTCACTACACCTAGCTTAGTTTTTAAGAAATTCGGTACGATTAGGGACTTTCTTAGCTTTCGACATTTCACTTGTAATTTTTCCCCAATAAAATGAACGTCTTATAAAAAGAAAGATATCTAAATATATTATACTCCAAAATGACTCTTTTGTCAAGACAAAAAATCAGTACGAGTCGGTTACATCCTCCTGGTGTTGTGGGCGCAATACAACCAATGTGGAATTTCAAATTGAGAAAGAGGTTGTGAGAGTATCCTACGCTATGGTTTTAGAGAATTTTGCACATAACGTACACTGCATCATCAACTGCGGTGCCGGTTTGAGGGAGGCGAAGCGGCGCGGTTTGAAACGCACGAGTCGATGCTCTGGTTCGCTCAGTCGGTATCAACGTCCTCCTCATCTGCAAGCATCTCTTCCAGTTCCTGGACTCGGAGTCGAAGTTCTTGATTTTCCTTGTCGAGTTTACCAGTCTGCTCGTCCATCCTTGGCATCTCGCAATACCGCGTGTGCAGTGTCCTTGTGATCCAGATTGATACAATTAGAGCGAGAGCACCGTGAATAGGAATCTCGATGTCTCCTTCCCAAAAGTAGTAGAAGAACCTCCGAATGAGCGGGAATGCAGCACCAAGCCCGTGGTAGATTACCAGGAACAGAGCGAGAAACGCACCCGTGCCAACAACTATCCTCAGTTTGCTTGATTCCGCAATCTGTCCTTCTTCTTCTTTTATCCACTTGCCTTGGATAAGCCAGTATGCGTAAAGAATCGCAGAGACAATCAGCCACAAACGGAAGGCAAGCACTAACAATGTAACTGTGTTTTCCACAACAGGTCAACCTTTCAGTGTTGTTAGAGCGAATATAAGATTAGGTGTACTAATGGTAACAGCAAATGTTGCGGTTCATAACCACCTAATCTTATGTGCTTATTATTGGTTAAGTGTTTACTATCAAATATGTTACACATCAATTTCCTTCTTTTGACTTTCATATAAAGAGGATCTCGTACATAACGTCCGGCTTCAGATGTGCCGATCCTCGACGTCCTCTGGAAACCGTGGTTCGGCAACGTCTTCAAGCAGTCTTTATGGCCGCCACACGCGACTCACAAGAAACGCGACGTGAAATAGGAACATGAACCAGAAAGCGATCGCAATGACACGCCACTCAAGGACGCATCTCGTCCATTGTGGAAGCGCCTGCGCGCCGGAGTGTCCCTGTGCAAGGAGCATGTCTGGGCTGGCATAATCATTGGCGATGTCGTGCAGAGCGAGGCAGGAAGCGACCAGACAGCCAAGAGACAGAATCCCCAAGACGATCGTTGCAACGCTCACAAATCGTCGAATCTTCATCATTGTCTCCTGCCGAACGTTGAGCAGCATCACGGTGTTCACGAGAAGACATAGGATCTCATTTCCTTCTCGCTTGTCTTCCTCGTTCCGTCAAGATCCCGCCTCAGACCTTCTGGATTCTGGATGTACGAGAATCTTAGACGAGATACCACAATTGCTGCAGTTCGGATGTCTCTGGTAATGAGAGATATCGAAATATCTCAGTGATTTTCTTTCATTATAATCATAACCCTAAACAGAAGAAAAATCAAGAAAAATTTTGAGCATGTGTTTTGGAACGATTATTTCTGAGGAAGTCGTGCGAGTTAGATTATGGTTGAGGAGGAAGCTTCGGGGT
>CAZRTU010000158.1:2619-4948 GCA_964603075.1 uncultured bacterium | reverse complement strand
ACAGCCAGAAACGCCTCCCTGGGTATCTCAACCAGACCTATTCTCTTCATCCTCCTCTTTCCCTCCTTCTGCCTCTCGAGCAGCTTTCGCTTCCTCGTTATGTCTCCTCCATAACATTTTGCCGTAACGTCCTTCCTTATAGGTGCAACCCTCGATTTTGCTATAATCCTGCTGTTACTGGCTGCCTGGATGATAACCTCGAATAACTGTCTGGGTATAATCTCCTTAAGCCTCCTTACTGCCCTGACTGCCCCAGAATATGCCCTGTCAGACGGAACTATGCTCGAAAGTGCATCAACCTGCTTTCCGTTGACGAGTATGTCGAGCTTGACAAAATCACCAGGTCTATACTCTAAGAACTCATAGTCAAGAGAGGCGAATCCCTGGGATATTGACTTGAGTTTGTCATAGAAGTCAAAAATCAGCTCTGAGAGGGGTATCTCGTATTCAATCTCCACTATATTCTCTCTGTGATATAATAGAGACCTCTGAACACCCCTTCTCTGCTCACACAGATTTAGTACACTACCAATATATTCGGGCGGCGTAAAGACCTTTGCCTTAATAATGGGTTCCTCTATGCCCTCTATCTCGTTTGACTTGGGCATCTGTCCTGGATTTTCTACCCACCTTACTCCACCATCCTTCAGAGCCACCTTATACCTTATATTGGGTGCCGTAGATATTATCGATATATCCATCTCTCGCTCAAGCCTCTCCTCTATTATCTTCTTGTGGAGCATTCCCAGAAAACCACATCTAAACCCAAAACCCAAGGCTGCAGAGGTCTCGGGCTCGTATACAAGGCTCGAATCTGTAAGGATAAGCTTCTCAAGAGAATCTCTGAGTGAGTCGTAATTTTCACCGTCAGCCGGATAGATGCCAGCATAAACATAGGATGTTACCTCGCGATATCCAGGTAACGCATCATAATTGTCTTTGGATCTACTCTCTCTCTCGTTGATCTTTACCACGGTGTCACCTATCTTAACGTCCTTTGCGCTTCTAATATTGCATATCAGGTAACCAACGTCACCAGAGGCAAGAGAATCCTCTTTTACCTTACCGGGAGAGAAGTGACCAACCTCCTGCACCTCAAATGTCTTGTTAGCCTTAAGGAGCCTAATCTCCTCCCCAGGCTTAACACATCCACCCATCAGTCTTATGTAAGGTACCGCACCTCTGTACTCGTCATAGTAAGAATCGAATATCAGAGCCTTTAGCATCCTATAGTCGTCCCGAGGAGATGGAATCTTTTCTAAAATTAGATCCATAAGTTCTCTAATTCCCCAACCATTTTTTGCCGAGACGAGAAGTATATCGTCCTCCTTCACGTCGAGTATATCCAATATCTCCTCCCTTACACTGTCTATATGGGCATTGGGTAGATCTATTTTGTTTATTACTGGAATAATCTCAAGTCCCGCATCTATAGCCATATAGAGATTACTCACGGTCTGCGCCTGCACACCCTGAACCGCGTCTACTACCAGCACTGCTCCCTCACATGCTGCAAGACTGCGTGTAACCTCATATGAGAAATCAACGTGTCCAGGGGTATCTATCAGGTTTAATATATGTCCTTTGTACACCATTCTTATAGGATGTGCCTTTATGGTAATTCCGTGTTCTCTCTCGAGTTCCATCGAGTCCAGAACCTGCTCTCTCATGAGCCTCTTTGGTATCGTACCGGTAAGCTCGAGCATCCTGTCTGCAAGGGTCGACTTGCCGTGGTCAATATGTGCTATTATACAGAAGTTTCTCTTATTCATCTTATATATCCTGGAGGAGAGGCAAGTATATTGTCTATCAATCTCGCCTTCCCAAAATAAACCGCCAATGCGATCAATGCAGGTCTATCAATCCTCTCTAATATTCTCAAGTCCTGAGCGTCAACCATCTCTATGTATTCTACTCGTGCAGTCTTTTTCTCCCCTATCATCCTGTGCATCAGTTTCATTACCACCTCTGGGGTGTCCCCTCCTCCCTCTATAATTCTCTTCCCCTCAAGCAATGCCTTATGAAGAACTGGTGCATCCCTTCTCTCTTCTTCTGTGAGATATATATTCCGCGAAGATACCGCCAGTCCGTCCTCTTCTCTTACCGTGGGTGAGAATACGACATCCATATCCATATTCATCTCACGAACCATCTTCCTTATCATCACAGCCTGTTGATAATCCTTTTCTCCAAAAACCGAGGTATGGGGTCTTACAATGTTGAATAGTTTCATGCAAATGGTAGCAACAGCCCTCATGTGACCGGGTCTCTTCCTGCCGCATAGGGTATCATCGATCCCTTCTACCTCTACGTAGGTTGAATATCCAGG
>CAZRTU010000158.1:0-2609 GCA_964603075.1 uncultured bacterium | reverse complement strand
GGATATATCTCATCTGAACTTGGATAAAATAGATAGTCTGCATTTCTATCCTCTAAAAGCTTTCTGTCCCTCTGGGGATCTCTCGGATAGGAATCGAAGTCCCCAGATGGACCAAACTGTTTTTTGTTAACAAATATACTGACCACCACAACATCCGAAAGCGTCCTTGCTCTATCCACAAGTGAGAGGTGACCCTCATGTAAGAAGCCCATGGTCGGGACAAATCCAATACGCCTATCTCTGCGAAGCTCTGCCGATAGGGTCTGCATATCTTTTACAGTAGTAATTACCTCCATATATCTTACTGTGTAATTCCTTTATTGTAACCTTCTCCTCAGGGTGTATAAATGAAGGAGCTATCTCATTAAGCGGCTCCAATACAAATAGCCTCTCGGTCAACCTTGGATGGGGTATAATGAGATCCGGGTGTTCTATCAGCTTATCGTCAAAGAAGAGGATGTCAATATCGATAGTCCTTGGCCCTGATCTCTTGGCTGTATCTCTGCCAAGATGTGTCTCTATCCTGTGAATGTACTCGAGGAGTTTAAAGGGCGAGTTTGAAGGGAACTCGAACTCCAGAACGCAGTTCAAGAACATTGGCTGCGAGACCTCACCAACCGGCTCAGTCTCGTAGACAGACGAAGCCCTCAGGATTTTTCCGTAATCGGAAAGGTGTTTAAAAGCTTCTTTTAGATTACTTAATCTTTGTCCTAAATTTGACCCAAGACTAAGATAAGTTAACAACCAATATCACCCTCCTTAAACCCGTCAAAGGATTAAGCAGAGAACCTAATCTATAAGTATAAGTATTATAACAAGATAAAGACCAAAGAGAGAACTAATCTTTAGATAAATCTACTCTATATATTATAACATAAAAACGGAAAAATTTCAAGTTTTTTTTAAAAAAATTTCATATTATCTTGAAAATGCTTGACAAAGGGATAATTTTGTTGTAAAATGGACAGAATTGGGTTCTGATTTGGCAAGCATTAGCAAATTCACAACTATTAGGACACACCTGCCTGTCGGCAGGAGAAGAGTAAAGAGTGAGTAGGGCAAGGCTTTAGCCTTGCGAAAAGAGGGCGAGAAACTAGGCTCTATGCAATAGGCACTACCAAAGATAAAAAAAAGACTTAAGACTATAGACCAAAGACTGCAGACTAATGACTAATTATTCACACCAGGCACTAAGGACTACAAGGATAAAGGAAAATTACCAAGCGACTCGAAGACTCAACGACTCTATGACTATCATTAAAAACCCAACAAACCGGGTAAACACAACAAACGCAACAAACTCAATAAGACGTGAAAACTCAATAAACCGAGTAGACTAACTGGACTCTACGATTGTTTTCATTCATTTAGTATAAGATCAATCATCTGAATATTTGCAATCTGCTTATGCGATGGAGGTACATATGGCGCTTGTAGAGTGTGTCCCGAACTTTTCTGAAGGAAGAGATAAAGGCATAATAAAGACTATCACCGACGAAATAGAGGCAACGGACGGTGCAACCCTCCTTGACGTAGACCCTGGTGAAGCAACCAACAGGACAGTGGTCACCTTTGCGGGAACTCCCGATGGGGTTGTTGATGCAGCCTTTGCAGCTATAAAGAAGGCAAAAGAGCTGATAGACATGTCCAAACAACACGGCGCACATCCGAGAATGGGAGCAACAGATGTCTGTCCACTTGTCCCCATATCAGGAATGACCGTTGAGGAGTGTGTTAGACTCGCACACAGACTCGCAAAAAGGGTTGGCGAGGAACTCGATATCCCGGTATATCTCTATGAATATGCTGCCACCTCTCCCGAGAGAAAGAGCCTGGCAAACATAAGGAAGGGAGAGTACGAGGGACTGGCTGAGAAACTAAAAGATCCAAACTGGGCACCAGACTATGGACCTGCAAAATTTGACCCACGTGCAGGGGCAACCGTCATAGGTGTTAGAGAATTCCTAATAGCATACAACGTAGACCTCAATACGAGAGATAAAAGGCTGGCGAATGAGATCGCACTCAACATTCGCGAGGCTGGTAGGGCAAAGAGAGATAAGGAAGGAGAGATAATAAGAGACGAAAAAGGGATCTCCATAAAAGTCAAGGGAAAATTAAAATGCGCGAGGGCGGTTGGCTGGTACATCGATGAGTACTACATGGCACAGGTCTCAATAAATATGACCAATTACAAGGTTACACCCATTTACAGGGTATTTGACGAGTGCTGTAAGGAGGCTGTAAAACTGGGCCTTCGGGTAACGGGAAGTGAGGTGGTTGGACTTATACCCAAGGATGCGTTACTTGAAGCCGGGAGATACTATCTATCCAGACAGGGTAAATCACCCGGGGTTCCCGAAAAAGAGCTCATAAGACTTGCCGCTCAAACACTTGGATTGTCAGACGTTAAACCATTTATCCCTGAAGAGAAGATAATCGAGTACAGGGTAGAGAGGAGAGACACTCTCTTAAACATGAAGACAAATGACTTTGTTGATGAGGTATCAATGGACTCCCCCGCACCCGGTGGCGGCAGCGTGTCGGCACTCTCCGGTTCACTTGGCGCAGCCCTCCTATCAATGGTCTCCAGTCTAACTGTGGGAAAG
>CAZRTU010000157.1:0-4957 GCA_964603075.1 uncultured bacterium | reverse complement strand
AGAACTACCCCTGTTTGCTGAGATAGAATTTCTTGTAGAGTATTCCACCTGTAATTATCTTCCTGAATGTAGATGACGGTATTAGTTATAATCGAATCCACCTCAGTGGTATCAGGGTCAGCGATTGCAAATAAGAGAGGAAGAATTAAAAAAACCATTATTACATAGTTAGTTCCTAAACACCTGTAGAAAAAAGGTCATTTTTTCGATATCGGAATTCGCATGCCATTATATCTTAATATGTAACTTTATTCTACAATAATATTTTGGAAAAGTCAAGTTTTTCCATTAGAGACTACTGGATTTTTAACTTATCTGTGTTTTTCTGCGTTCAATCTGCGTCCAATTTTTGCTTGACATATGTATTTTTTTAGTATATAATTACTAACTATGAGAACGATAAAGCCAAATACAATCAAGGGTTTCAGGGATATATTCTCTGAAGAGATAATAGCCCGTGAAGAGGTAGTATCCACGATAAAAAGGGTGTATGAGTCATACGGTTTTTCACCTCTTGCCACGCCTGCACTCGAATACAAGGACATTCTGGTGGACTATGGAGAGGAGGCGGACAAACAGATATATACCTTCAAAGATCCGGATAAATCAAATGTGGGGCTCAGGTATGATCTTACGTGTCCCCTTTCAAGGATTATAGCCCAATACAGGAACCTCGAGATACCATTCAAAAGGTACCAGATACAGGAAGTGTGGAGATACGATAAACCAGACAAAGGAAGGTTCAGGGAATTCCTTCAGTTTGATATTGACACAATCGGGGTATCTTCTGTTGTCGCTGATGCAGAAATTATCTCTGCGATGTATCAGTCTATCAAAGCTCTTGGGGTAGAGAATTTCAGGGTAGGGATCAATAATAGAAAGGTATTGGAAAAGTTGATTGAATTTACTGGTATAAATCCCGATATCTGCCAATCCGTGTTTCGCATTATAGATAAGCTGGAGAAACAAGGAATGGAGGCGGTTCTTTTGGAACTCGGTGAAGGCAGAGTCGACTCCTCTGGTGCAGAGATTAGAGGGCTTGGCCTCAAAAAAAGGCAGATAGAAAAGATCAAGGTGTTTGTCACTCTTCCAGGTTCGACGAGAAAGGAGGCACTCTCTTCTATTGAGGACCTATTAGGGAAATGTGAGGGATTGGAAGAATTAAGGGTAATAGATGAATATCTTGATGGTATCGGTATAAAGGAAGATAAAGTCGTTATTGATTTTTCAATAGCAAGGGGATTGGATTACTATACAGGGCCTGTATATGAGGCGATTCTGCTCGATGCACCCAAGTATGGCAGTATAATGGGTGGGGGAAGATATGACAGACTTATAGGAAAGTTTACTGGTCAAGATGTGCCTGCCACAGGGGCGTCAATAGGTGTAGATAGGCTTGTCTCTGCGATGATTAAGTTGGGTTTGACGAAAGGGAGAAAGAACTATACGGATGTTATGGTCGCGGTGATGCTGGAGGACAGGTTAAATGAATACAACAAACTCGCCATGGAATTAAGAGATAATGGCATAAATACTGAGGTATACATTGGCAAGGGTAACATAGGAAAGCAACTCAGGTATGCGGACAGGAAGGAAATCCCCATAGCCCTTATCATTGGTGAAGACGAGTTCAATGAGGGTATTGTTTCAGTAAAAGACCTGAGAGTCAAGGAAACATTAGAGAAAGAGATCAAGGATAGAGATAAATGGCTGGAGGCGAGAGTCGGTCAGAGAAAAGTCAAGAGAGAAGGACTTGTTAATGAGATAAGGAATATCCTTGGCAGGGACTGATAACAATCTATCTTAATGTCTGAATAACAATGTAGGAGGGATTTCCTAATCCCGATAATTTAATAGGTTTAATGTAGGGCAAGGTTTTAGCCTTGCTAAAAACAAACCTACATCCAGTGGATATCCAACCAAATTGTAGGGCAAAGCTTGAGCTTTGTTAATTAAAAGGTTGTTTGTATCTATATTCCCAGGAAATTTATTCTACAATCTCCAGTTCTTGTTCAGAAATCTCATCTAGTACCACTTTAAAGTTACGGATTATTCTCAAATGTGAAGGGTCGAGTAAGAAAGGTTCTAAGCTGGTTGCTATCTTACGAATATCTGCTTCTTGAAATTTTCTCTTCACCGCCTTTAAAAGAGTTTCTGGACCCTCAATATTCTTATCGCAGATGGTGTTTAGAACTCTTAAGTTAATGGGAAAGCGTCTGTGAAGCAAGAATAAGGTATCATAATAATCTCGCTCCCTGGCTCTCATCAGTACCATTGCTATCTTTTCAGCGGTGAGCATATCCTTCCTCAATACGCCTGCTACAACATCTCTGGCATCAAACCCCGATAAAACTTTTATTTCGACTTCTGGTGGGTAACTCACCAGACTCAAGATTTCTACCTTTACCCTTAACCTCTCCTTATTTGAGATAATGCCATAATGACGATATATGCCCGGGATATCGATAAAGCAGGAAAGAAGTTTCTCCCTCTCTCTGAAATGGGTCATTGACACCACAAATCCCAATTTACCCAATCTCTTTCCTATTGATTGCATTAACTCTCTGAACTCGGTCATTGATAGACCTGGGGAAAGGAAGTCAAGGTCTTCAGAGAAGCGCTGAAAATTGTAGATGAGATGAAGGGCAGTTCCACCCTCGAACAGCATTTTATCGGTCTCCTTGTTAACTCCATCAAGAATCAGTATCTGTAGGTATTCTCTAAGGATCGCTCTTTCTCGGAGAAGAGGAAGCCCTCTCCTCTTAGCCTCCCTGAAGAGCTCATCTCTTGTAAGCATTTTTAAAATACCCCTCTATGAAAGTTTGAAATCTTTTTTTGTGAAATAGGTTAATAAACTTTACAAGTCTTTCCTTTCTCATCTTATTTACTGTTTCCCAGTCGATCCTGTCAGATGGTGGAGTACCGTCTCTATAGCAAAAGTAGAGGTAGTCAATTAGTGCCTTTTCTGGTTCAGCAAGGAGGTAGTAAATCTCATACTTTTGCTCAATTATATATCCTGTAAAAACTTCCGGGCTGATGGTTCTGTACTTATAGATAATCCCGAATGAGGTAAAATTCCTCGTAGTCCTTGTGGTCACTGAAGTCATGTTTGCTGCCGTTTCGGGGATAATGTTATAATAAGAGAGGGCAGTCTCCAGGGATATGTAAGAGGGGGGATATAGTTTATTTGCAACAAAAAACAACATCTCCTCACCCTTATGGAATTCTGGTAACATATACAGAGACTTCCGCAATCTAATGAGGTATCCTTTTTTAACCCATCTCGACAGTTGTTGGGCAGTGGTAGAGTAACTCTCTCCCGTAATCCTCCTCAACTCGTCGAGGGAGAAGACAATAAGTCTCAGACTCTTGAGTTTCTGTTGAACATCAATCCATTTCATTTGTTATACAATATTGTATAAAAACTGAAATGCATTATACACCAGGAATTGATAAAAGTCAAGAAAAAAGTTATAGTTAATGGGGAATAGTGAATAGTTAATAGTTAATCGTAAATGGTGAATAGATTTTATGGATGGATTATAATGGATGGATTATAAAAGTAACCTCTCCAAGTATCTTGTTATTCCTCTGCCAAATTCTCGTAAATACTATTGAACTGTTCCAATGCTGATTTTAGGTTTTCAGTTATACCCTTCGCAATAATATCAGGTTCTGGTAGATTTTCTAAGGCTAGCAGACTATCATCTTTAAGCCAGAAAATATCAAAACTAACTTTATCCCGCTTCATTAACTCATCATAGGAAAAAGCCTTGAATCTTTCGGTTTCTTCTCTGTTATGACGATTCTCGGGGTTATAACACTTGATAAAGTCCTTGAGGTCTTCATAATGTAGAGTATTTGTTTTAAGTGTAAAGTGTTTGTTCGTTCTCAGGTCATATATCCATAGTTTTTCTGTCCAGGGTTTTTCGCTCGCTGGTTTTCTATCAAAGAAAAGAACATTCGCCTTTACTCCTTGAGCATAAAATACACCTGTAGGAAGTCTTAAAAGCGTATGAACATCTTGCGAAAGCCGAATCAGCAGTTTCAATTCCTTATAGGTAGGCTAAAAACAAGCCTGATTTAGCCAGTTGTATCTACCCGTGCCGAGTTTCAATTCCTTATAGGTAGGCTAAAAACCTATATGGTTTGCTACGGATTGGCACGGATTGGTATTGTTTCAATTCCTTATAGGTAGGCTAAAAACAAGTCAAGATTATAGTGCTTTAGTTGGTGGATATTAGTTTCAATTCCTTATAGGTAGGCTAAAAACTTCCGTTTCCTTCGCTCCACCCATACATACCTCCTGTGTTTCAATTCCTTATAGGTAGGCTAAAAACTAATTATGCTTATTCCTGCGTGTTTCATATCCTCAAGTTTCAATTCCTTATAGGTAGGCTAAAAACGAGGTTAGATATAGACATTCACAAGGTGTTGGATTTAGTTTCAATTCCTTATAGGTAGGCTAAAAACTATAATGAGAAGGAGGAGTATGGAAGAGACAAAATTGTTTCAATTCCTTATAGGTAGGCTAAAAACCTTGTATTGTGGGGTAATCTATTATTGTTTTTACCTGGTTTCAATTCCTTATAGGTAGGCTAAAAACTTTGGGACGGAGCATAGGCAAGGTTGCTGTCTTTGGAGTTTCAATTCCTTATAGGTAGGCTAAAAACTGATTTAGTTAGGGAAGCAACCCGCAAACGTGATAATTGTTTCAATTCCTTATAGGTAGGCTAAAAACGATGGAAATGGAGCAGGGGAAAAGTGAGTACTTTTTTGTTTCAATTCCTTATAGGTAGGCTAAAAACAATAATCCGCTATACTCGTATGAGAATCGGGCTCGCTAGTTTCAATTCCTTATAGGTAGGCTAAAAACCCGTTCAATGGTAATGTTACCGCCGGTGTTGCTGGAATGTTTCAATTCCTTATAGGTAGGCTAAAAACTTGTAGATGAGGA
>CAZRTU010000156.1:0-4989 GCA_964603075.1 uncultured bacterium | reverse complement strand
AATAGACATTAAAGATTTGAATGCAAAACTCGAAAGTAAAGGATACTCTAAGATCTCGGACAATTTCTTTTCTGTTGGTGGAGGTGGACATGGGATTATCAATAATAGACTGATAATAGGCGGAGAAGGTCATGGACTCTTAGGGGAAGAGGTTACCAGTGGAAATTATAAGAACTCGATTACCATTGGCTATGGGTTCTTTAATTTAGGATATATTGTTTATTCTATAAAAGATTTGAGAGCTTACCCACTCCTTGGACTCGGTGGTGGAGGGATGAACCTCAAGATAGTAGAGAAAGTAACGTCACTTTCTTTCGATGATATTTTGGATAATCCAAAAGGAAATGTAGAGCTTTCAACTGGTTGTTTCTTGCTTAATTTAGCGTTTGGAATAGACTGCTTATTACTTGAAGAAACTAAAAAAGGAAAAGGTGGAATAATTTTAGGACTTCGTGCAGGATATATCCTTTCTCCTTTTAAACTTGGTTGGGACATGGATGAGATAGAAATCTCTGGTGCTCCTGAGATAGGCATTACAGGACCTTATATTCGCCTAATGATTGGTGGGGGAGGATTTGGTAAAAAGGAATAAGGAGCAAATAACAGAATTCAGGGGTCAGGCTGAAAACTGAAATCTATTGGCAATAGACTTCTCACAATGTGTCCGTGCTTTTCCAAATACCTAAAGCCCAGAAAGATTAAAAATCTTTCCAAATAACATTTCTAACCTACTCCACACCTTAACAGCAATAACCCCTCAAAAATAATAACCAAAATTTTTCTTGACTTATTCTTTATTTTGCCTTATAATGATGGTAAAAAATTCGGGATATTTGTGTTACGAAAAGAGAGAAAAAATATTCAAGGGTGGTATATCGGACATCATCACATCCCTTGCTGTCAGGCAGGTACACCGTTCTTTTGTCATTATAACGGACACTGTTCGTTAAAAACGAGTTAAGCCCAATGGCTCAATGCAGAATGCAAGTTGAAAACTGCAAAATAGAAAGAATTTATCGGGAAATCGCCTTCGACGACTTCGTGAATACAAGACGTCAGCCGAGATACCACCGACATCAAGATTGATCAATTCTTGTAAAATATGTATCACATATAGATAGGAGTGATGAATGCTTGTACATCTGATTTCACCTAGATCTCCAGTAGTAGGTGCTACTACGAGGGAGAAGACTGTCCAATTTTCCCGTTTGACTTTGACAACTGTCGCGGCATTGTTCCCCAAGGATGCAAGGATTCGACTAATCAATGATAGTATAGATAAAATAGATTTTGACGAGAAGGTAGATTTGGTAGGTATAACTGCAATGACCCCCACTGCGCCTCGGGCATACGAAATCGCTGACAAGTTCAGAAAAAAGGGGGTTACCGTTATCTTGGGAGGTATTCACCCAACGGCATTACCACAAGAGGCATCCTTGCATGCTGATGCGGTTGTTATGGGAGAGGCGGAGGGAGTAATGCATAACCTAATAAACGATTTCAGAATGAAAAAGCTGAACAAGTTCTATCATTCTCCTATCAGGCCGAGCCTTGAGAATCTCCCTTTGCCCAGAAAGGATCTCTTAGATGATAACAAATTCTATAGGGAGTGGGATGTGGTTCAAACTACGAGGGGTTGCCCTTTCAGTTGCGATTTCTGCAGCGTTTCTGACTTCTTTGGACGGACATATCGTACAAGGCCAATCCCTGACGTAATCAAGGAGGTAAAGAAATTGGACAGACGTACCCTAACATTCTTTGTAGACGATAATATCGCTGGGTATCCAAGGTATGCCAAGAAGCTCTTTAAGGCTTTGATTCCCCTGAACATTAAATGGTTTGGACAGGCTACCGTAAGCATTGCCAGAGATAAGGAGTTACTCAGACTCGCTGCCAAAAGCGGATGTCTCGCTCTATTTATAGGTTTTGAATCACTGTCCAGTTCCAATTTAAAGCAGGCCGGTAAGACAACGAACTACGTCCAGGACTACAGTACGGCTATTAAGAAGATACACGATAGTGGAATTGGGATAGTTGGAGCCTTTATTTTTGGCTTCGATTTGGATGACGATGGTGTCTTTGAGGAAACAGTCAACTTTGCTGAAAGGAATGAACTTGAGATAGCGAGTTTCTCCGTTCTCACGCCTCTACCTGGAACACGGTTGTATAAGCGGATGCAAGAGCAAGGACGAATAATCGACCGAGACTGGACACGATACACCTGCGGAAAAGTCGTTTTTCGTCCCAACCTACTGACTGTCGATCAACTTCAGGATGGCTATCACTGGGCAAGAAAGCAGATCTACTCATATTCCTCAATATCTCGAAGGACACTCCACCTCAGAAAAAGCGCGCTTTTAATGTTTCCGGTAAATCTTATGATGAGAAAGGCAAGCCGGGCTTTCCTGAAGGACATAAGTGCTTCTAAGGCGACTTATGAGACAGGTCTTGGGGGTAAAAAGGAAATTTTAGAATCCTCCGATAGCCGCCAGTAGAATCTCATTCTAAGAAAATCTTCTAATCTCTTTCTCTACCTTCCGTCAGGGTTAGGATTTATGCCTTGCTTCAACAAATCCCATATGGGAGATCGGGTCGCCTTGAAAAAATTTGACAAGTTTGTAGTTTTTTCAGTATAATATAATTACCAATGATATTTTTGACCCTTTTTGATTGTGTCAGGCGAAATAGGTAAAATAGTATCAAGATTTGCCGTGATTGTTAATCTATTAATAGAGATAAACCTATATTAGATTTTTCAGAAAAAACATATGCCAGTGGTGACTGCTGTAATACCAGCATACAACGAAGCAACTCGCATTGGTAATACGCTAAATCGAGTCAAACCGTATGTTGATGAAATTATCGTCATTGATGATGCGAGCACAGATAATACTGTAAATATTGCAAAGGCGAATGGGGCCAAGGTTTTAACCCAATCCAAGAATAGAGGTTACATTGATGCAATTAAGTATGGTTTCAAAGAGGCCAATGGGGACATTGTAGTAACACTAGATGCTGATGGGGAATTTCCAGCAGATAGAATTCCGAGTTTAGTAGAGCCAATTATTGACGATTATGCAGATATGGTTCAGGGGCATCGAGACTACATCCCCAGGCCATCGGAACGAATTCTAACTTGGTTAGCACAGAAAAAAGCAAACGTAGGTGATTCTGGTACAGGTTTACGTGCATTAAAAACTACCTTGGCGAGAACATTGGACCTAAATGGGGTCTGTATCTGTGGTTTGTTTTCTCTTGAGGTTGCTTCAAAGGGCGGTAGAATAGTAGAGATACCAATCACGTTGCAAAAGATTGAAAAACCAAGGAAAGTAGCTTGGTTCCATATTAGGCAATTATTTTATTTATTGCCGTGGCTATTTAAGAAGTTTTAGAGCAAAACCTAACAATGCAATTCACTCGGACAAACAATGCTATGTTCATTCATCACTTGCTTTATCTTTCCAGTGATCGCTGACGTTATACCTTCGCGTTGATGTCTTCAAAAGAACATACTAAAGCTGTCAAATTTTTATTTACTTCAGCTGAAGACTGCGGAATTCCACTGTGACTTGAGAGTGGCTGGGCCATAGATGCTCGCCTTGGTCGGATAACAAGAATCCATGAGGATATAGATGTAGCCTTTCCTGAAAGCTTGCGCACCGAATACCTCGATGTTCTTAATTCACTTGAATATGAAGGATATCAAGAGATGGAATATGGTTTCCTGATCTGGAAGGGGGAGATTCTCATTGATTCGGAGCCCTGCTACGAGTCTGATGGGCAGTACAATCTACGGGGATTTCCTGAAGGATCTTGCCCCTTGGAGAAAGAGGGACGGATCGATAATTTCAAGGTGAGATGTTCGAGTTGGGAAGCTATTTACTTCGAATTTTTCGGATACCCAAAAAATGAATGGAAATCCAAAGACTTTGAAAGTATTAGAATTATCGAGGAGAAGAGCAAAGGAAAGCACTCAAGGAGTTTTATCAAAGAAAAAAAGTCTAACTTTAGTTGCACCCCATCGCTAACCCGCTGGGTGGCTAAACATTTTGCTAAATCTTCACAATCCCTTTCCCCACGTACCGTCAGGAGTCCCGTTTTTGGGATCCGACTATGACGCGAACGAATTTGCGCTATTTCCAATAGATTCCACAGTGGTTGAATTGCGTCTAAAACAGCAGCAAGAGCGAGTCGACAGAAAAAAACTTGACAAATGGGTTGTTTTTCATTATAATATTTAATAGTTATATTTTTTACCCTTTTTTGTTTATTAAATAAAAACCACTGGGAGGAAGAGTGTGAGATAAACTAATTGAGGTTGTTATCTACTTTTGTAATTCCCATTAGCCTTGTCTTTACCTGTAGCACCTGACCGAAAACAGTTACTGAAATAGCTCTCCATGACTTTTATACTTTTATACCAAAAGAGGTAGTATTGCAGAGACCATTACATGACTAAAAAGCCCCTCTTTAATGATCCTCTTACAACCACTGAATTCCTGTAGCTCATATCTCCCAAAGTAATCATTACCAAAGATCGGTATTTTACATATAAACTGATTAAAGTCTGATTTTTTATCTTTTACAGAAAGGGGGTGGTATGAAGTATTTCTTAGTATCCATTGCGGTTTTGGGTCTTGTAGTCTCTTCTGTTGTTGAGGCTCAATATTACATCCAGTGGGCTGACACAATCGACAATGGATCCGGGGATAGGGCCAATGGCGTGGCAGTGGATGGATCAGACAACATCATAGTCACAGGATGGTCCGCGATAGAGGACGATGACTACTTCACGGTCAAGTATGATCCATCCGGTGTAATCCTTTGGGCTGACACAATCGACAATGGAGACAACGATAATGCCTATGGTGTAGCTGTAGATGGATCAGACAACATCATAGTCACAGGATTTTCGAAGATCGGAGCTTCTTATGGTGACTACTTCACGGTCAAGTATGACCCATCTGGTGTAATCCTCTGGGCTGACAC
>CAZRTU010000155.1:0-5009 GCA_964603075.1 uncultured bacterium | reverse complement strand
CGTGCCAAACTCGACTATCATGGTATCACTTTCATGTCCTTCAAACCACGATGTACAAGAATATAGGGGGTCAGAATATAGGGGGTCAGAATATATAAAGGGTCAGGCTAAGAGATAAGAGATATGTAAGGATTTTACCTACCATTTTAACTTTTCTATAAAGTTATTTCGTTCTTTTTTTACTCAATATCCTCTCTATATAACCCAATGACCCGGGTTCCCTGTTTATATAATTCGCGATATCTTTACATAATGACTCAGTGTATAGCTTACTCAAGAGAATGAATAGACTCCTTGTGATATTGCATGGTAAAGAGTACCTTTATATTCTATCATCGGTTTCCTGGGTATAGCTTAATTATACACAACTTATATCAAATGTCAATTAATTATCTCTTAGCCTGCCCCCTTGCTTTTTTCTAGAAGTTTAACTAGTATTTAAATGTTTCCATCTTTCGAACAGATTTGTTCGACGCCGAGACTGGGCATGTTATATTTTTGTTCGAAGCTGTGGACCTTCCAAGCGGTTGCCCTGCCATTTCTGTGTAATATCTCCGTTAATAAATTCAAATATAAATTGTTTGTGCTATAAAAGCGGCATAATAAGGGTTTCCACGTTATTGGATAAAAAAACAAAGCTTATTAGTGAATAAATGATAATAATGAGAACAGATTAGAAACATATAAAATAAAAAGGGGCGTTGTAATAAACGCCCCTTGATTAGTACTTGTATTATAAGAACAAGACGAATGGAATAACAAACCCCTGCAGATTTAATCTAACAATCCTATAAGTGATTTAATGATACTATCTTACAATCACGAGCTTCCTTGATGCAGAGTTATCTCCTGCTACCAGTCTCGCAAAATACACTCCACTTGCTACACTATTGCCTTTATTATCCTTGCCATCCCATGTTGTTCTATAATAACCGGCAGGCTTTCTCTCATCTACTATTGTCCTTACCAGTCTTCCACAAATGTCATAAATCTTTAAAGAAACTTCAGTATTCTTTGGTATTGAGTATTGAATCATTGTGTTGCCTCTTGTGGGATTAGGATAGTTCTGAGAGAGGCTGAATATACTGTAGTCTCCCAAGATCTGGGCACCTCCCCCATCTCCTCCCAGCTCAAATTCATGGATAACTATCCCTGAGCAAATGACATAATCACCTGTGTTTTTCAATATAGATAACGTAAGAGTACCATCCTGGTAGCCAGATTCAGGTATCCATTCTGTCTCTTTAACCAAAGTGTGAGATGGTATCACTGTGCTCGTATCCACATCTCCTGAGAGTCTCATCTCCCATTCTTCCCCTGATTCCTGATAGTACGTAACTGTTATCCTGTATTTGTTGCCAGGGTCGAGACCAGGAATGCGATATAAAAGAAATATTGGATCTGTATCCATGCTCTTGTATGCTTCATCTCCATATTCTATGTGGCTATTTCTCCTTATTGTAAATACAGATGGTTCTTCCTGTCCGAGGTTGAGACAGATATAAGGTACCCTCGCTACCTTATATGACTTGAGTATAACATCATACGGATTACTATTTCCTTCTGTCCATGCAAGCCACATATCTGTGGAATGAGATGTCTGATAAAAGTCTACTTGAGGATATCTTGCATCTTGAGAGGAAATATCTATAACATTACCCCAGTCCATAATATCAGAGTCGAATAATCTCAATTTTATACTACCTTCCTCAGACCACATTACTGTATTGTATCTTACATATGGATCACATGATACAATATCGGGTGTTCCGCTTAGATTCACCACACCTTCCCAAGGTTGTACAAGCCACCTTGAATTGAATAGTATCTCTCCGCCATCTTCCCATGCCACTCTCACCTTACCTCCATAGACATCAATGGATGGATTGCTGGATAAACCAGAGTTAGAAAGTGTATCATATTCACCATGGATCATATTTATAAAGTTCGTATAGTATACATCTCCACCCTTTTCCCATACAATGTGTATGTTGCCGATTCTGCCCTTTGACATAGAGATAGGAGATGTTACAAATTGAGCATTAACACTGTCTATGACGAACTCTGTAAAGGTATTGCCTCCTTTAATTCCATGCTTTATTCTCCAGAAGTTGCCATCTCTTATACATCTGCCAATATGGTAACCATTGGTCAATGCAGTAACTACAATAGGTATCTCGCAAGATGCATTATCTGTTAGAATTGTATCAAGCCGATTCCAATTATTTTCTGACAAGTCAAAGGAGTATATGCCACAGCTATCCTGCCAGATGATGGCTTTGTTATCACCTAGAGAGAGGATTGAAGGATATCTACCGCTGCCCAGACTTGCTGGCTCATAGAGCGAATCTCTGTACTCTGAATACATAACCTCGTGTCCTGAAGTGAATGTGAGTAGGGCACCACCAGATATGGCTGATAGCCTTTTCGTGTTTCCTGGTCCTGTAGCGTCCTCTGATGATGACCCCATCTTACCACCACCAGAAGACACCACCTTCTCTATCATCTTTATCCTGTATGGAACATCTTCCTGAGTCCATAAGACATACAGCTTCGGATCTCCTAAGAGTGGTTCATAATACACAGAGTACGGACAATACGCATCTACATCTCCTGATAGGTTTTCTGGTTCTTTCTGAGTAGATTCAATCTCAAAGTAATAGATAGATGATCCTGATTGTATATCTTCTTCCCATATGATATGACTACCGCCACCGATAACAGGATACTTCGAATCATCCTCCGTGTTAGAATGTTTCACAGGATCTGCCCAGCTTCCTTTTATGGGCTTAGATGTGTAGTATATGTCATAAACCTCACCCTTAGCCTGCCATACTACATACACAAAACCATCATAATAGTCTATTTGTGGATTACGGCAGCTGTCAATCTCTCCTGATATTAATACGTTATCACCCCATTCTTCGCCTTTCTCGTTATAGAATATTCTTCCTTTTTCACTATCTTCCCAAGTAACCAGAATCATTCCTTTCTCATCTTCAATGGCAAGAGATGGTCTGATTATGCCACCCTCAAATGCATCAAGTGTATTTTTGTGTGTAAGCTGTGATCCATTAAATATGCCGTACATGACCTTTGTCGAGTCTTCGATTTGAACACCTACAGATAAATGAGCTTTGTTATCTTCTGATATTGCAAAGGATGGAGCACCCAGGGAATCCTTAACATCATATACACATGAAGGAGTGGTAAAACTGTCATAGTCAAATTTGGAGAATAGAATTGTATCATAAGATGTATTCCTCCACATGATCCATGGGTTTTCTAAGGTGTCAAGCGAAATGCAAGGTACCTCCCCTACACCAACAAGGAAATCACAGGAGAAAAGACTATCATCTGTATACGCATAGTATATGTAACCATCAGATTGATATACTATATGTATCCTGCCATCTGAATCTCTTATAATCTTTCTGCCGTTGTTGTAGGCAGTTGCAAGGTTGCTGTCTGACTTCTGCCATGGAATAAATGCAGTATCAATTACCATCCTAACCTTATAGACATCCCCAGTGTCTTCTGTGCACACTACTGTAAGAACACTGTCAGAAAGGCTAGATTGAGGATTATAGCAGTTTCCATACATATTACTTAATTCAACACTGTCACTCCACACTACTCTATCAAACTCTCTGTAGAAAACTATAATCTGGCCAGAAACACCATCTGAATATGCTATCACACAGCCATCCAGTATCTGCGGTGACGAGCCTTCTGCAATCGTATCTCTGTCTTCCCAGTCGCCATCAAGCCATTTTTTTCTATGACAGACATTATTGCTATCCTTCCATACAACATTTATAAAATCACCATAGACATCTAAAAATGGATAGGAAGATGGAATACCAGAACTCTCTGACAGGTTTACTGGATCACTCCATGAGCCATTTGTTTTGACTTTGTAATATATCTCATCATCTCCGCCTCCATATGGTCTTCTCCAGACTACATGAGGAGATCCCTTGCGATCAATTTCTATGCTAGATGTAAAAGAGGAAATTCCTTTCTCTTGAGCATAAGAATCATATGAATCAAGGTTCGTCCAGTTTGTATCAATAGGATTTTCCATAGGAAATTTTCCATATCTCATTCTCCATAAGACATTGTGAACTGTGTCCACTACCTGGAATTGTACAGTGACGTGTGCGGTGTCATCAATAACAGCAATCGATGGGGGTGATATTTCTACAGTATCTGATTCAGAGGAAGAAACCACTAATATCTTGTAAGTATCTCCTGTATCAGCCCACTCGGTAGACCTTTTTCTGAAAAATAGATGGTCTCTCCACACCCATGACAAAGCTAATGAATCATCAGAATAAGAAGCGATAGCTGGGAATCTGCCGTCATTAATTCCTTTTTGGCACCACTTGCCCCCTTTTTCAGAATAATGGTCAAGTAGTACTTTGTCATTCACACCTCCTGAATGACAAACCATATAGATATTACCGAAGGTATCAACATACAACTTCCTTTGACTATTGTACGCTGTGGCAAGCTGTGTGGTGGAGAATAGTGGTCCTATCTCAAAGCTGGAATCGCTAATATCCTCACAGTAATTTAACGCTTCATCATAAGCTATGACCTTAATCCTACAAGTCGAAGAATTTATATCCGGGATATCCCAGTGGTAATAAGTCGTCTCAGGACTTATACTGTCAAGAGTATCCCAAGATGCACTATCAGGATAATTTGATGAGAATAAAACTTTTACAATATCCACTCCTACATTATCTGTAGGCTCATCCCACTCTATTTTCTTCAATCCACCAATTTCCCACTTCTCGCCACCAGCTGGTTTTTGAAGGCTTATAGATGGCGGAGTCCGGTCTGATATGCTAAATACCCCACTTACGTATTGTCCTTCAAGCTCATCCTCGTCACGAGCTCTTATTCTCAATCTACAGGAATCAGATGGCGTATTTGGTATGGTCCATTGATATGTACTGTCATTTTCTTCATTATCTGCAACGGAAATCCAAGTATATCCA
>CAZRTU010000154.1:0-5027 GCA_964603075.1 uncultured bacterium | reverse complement strand
CAGGGGGAATATCTCCTGTTTTATATTTCTCCCTGAGAGAAGAGAAGAGTATTCTCCTTTAAGGAGGAAAGAAGATGACCCAGTTACATAAAATTGCTTGATTTCTCTTAAGTCATACTTTTTCCTGACCCATTTCTCCCAGTTCTCTTTTCTATTAACTTCGTCAAGAAACAAATATAGATTATTAGATGGATAGGTAGAGATATAAGCATTGTATATTTCATCTATGGTGTACTTGTTTAAAACCTCATCCTCAAAATTTATAAACAATATATCCTTTGGATTTACCTTACCTAACAGACTGCTTATTAGCTGATAAAGCAGCGTGCTTTTCCCCGAACGCCTAACACCTGTTATTACTTTTATCTCTTTAAACCTAAGTGTGGATAACAAGTTACTCTCAGCTCTTTCCTTTCCTTTTAGATCGTCCGGAACTGACTTTGTGTCCCACCATATATTCCAATCACTTAATGCTCGTAATATCTCTCCATCCATAAGTGAACAGTTGAAAGTTCAAAAATAAACAATAATGAACTTTCTACAGTTCATTATACCACAAATTTCGAAATTTGTCAAGAAAATTCTGAGTTATTTTGAGGGGAAAGAGACGAGACGTGAAATTTTCACGCAGAGGCGCAGAGATCGCAAAGAATTATAACAGGGGTTGGATGAGAACTTAAGAGATTAAAAGAGAAACTAAATTCTTGTCCAATCACTTTCGATCCCTGTTGAGATAAAAGCATGGTTGACACTGACTCGGCGGGATTAAAAGAGATTTTTGAGAGATAATTTTTTAGATTTTTTCTTGACAGATGGTTGATTTTTGGGTTATACTATATCTAAGGGCATTTACTATTTTCTGTTTTAATAGAGAGGAGGGAATATGAAGTATGTGTGTGTAGTTATCGTGATGATTTGTATCACGGCATATGTGGCTGGGGGTGCCGAGCGTGTAATCCAACCGGGCGTTACAGAAGAGAATTTAGTTGCTCCTCACCTTACGAGTTCCGGTCATTCACCTAAAGCTCAGGGAGACTTTATTTGGGGCTTCCCGCATTGGTCTCCTTATGGGTTTGGGGTGGAGTTTGCCTGTGATTCATTCTTTACAACGGACTTCGGATATTTATCAGTAGATGTATACGACAGAAATGGAAACTGGTGTTACTACTTTGACCAGTTTAGAACTCCTGACACCTGGCTGGATTTAGCCTGGGATGGTGACACACTCTATGCAGCAGACCATGGCGATTATTTGATTACAAAGTTCGGCAGACACGGTGAAGACTATGGGGATTTTCCTGGTCCTCTCTCGGGGCACACTGCACTCGCCTATGATCCCGCGACAGACCACTTCTGGGCGGCTGCTTGGAGCTCGCCCATTTGTGAGTTTACAAAGACCGGGGCGATTATAAACGTATATCCAAATTCATACAGTATTGCAGGTATGGCATGGGATGATGTCTCACCTGGTGGACCCTGGTTGTGGGTGTTTGCACAGGATGGACCAAGCCCGTACTTTAATACAGTGTATCAGTTCGACCCTTCGAGTGGGGTATACACAGGTGTATCTTACTGGAGGCCTATGGGCACTGCGTGTTATGCTGGTGGTTGCTGCTTTACAACCGACTGGGATCCTTCAATGGCTATACTTTTCACACTCTGCCAATCAGATGTCGATTCAGTTTATGGGATTGAGATATGCAGGTTAGGCTCAATTCACCCTGGCTGGAACATTATTGCACTGCCAGTTATCCCTGATAATCCTGACCCGGATTCTTGCTTTGGAGACGATATACCCTTTGTTAACATTTTCGGATACGATGAGCCGAGCAAGAGCTACAATAGTCCACTCGCCCTCGAGATGGGTAAGGGTTACATGCTGCAGTCTCTATGGGTAGACATACTTGATGTCACAGGCACCCCTGTCTCTTTACCTTTTACCATTGCCGGTCTTACAAAGTCGTTCCCCAATTCCTATTACGGCTGGAATCTTGCAGGTAACCCAGTGAATGACACCATAGATTTTGACGGTCTCACTTTTGACAATGTAAACTTCCTCTACAAGTACTTCAATGGATATAACTACACTTTCTATCCTGGTGGTGGAGAGGATAATCTCATTCCCGACTGGATGGGATTCTGGGTTCAGGTCATAGATCCAGGTATGGGCAGTATCACCGTTGATGCACCTGCTGTTTTGAAGGGGAAATCCGAGCCCGTCTGCTGGGAGTGGAGGTTGAAGGTATCGGCAAAATCGGGTGAGCTTATAGATGAGCATAACTACATAGGTGTATCCTCTGATGAGAGGGCTCTGGACGTGGTGGACTTCCTGGTTCCCCTCTCTGAGTACGTGCAGGTCTACTTTGAGGGAGAAGAGGCAGGATATCAGCAGCTCGTGCTTGATGGTGAGCAGGATACATATGAGATACCCTTTGATGTGGAGGTCAATACATCAAATCCCGAGGTTACAATCTCCTGGGAGTTTGAGGTTTATCCTGAAGGTATGGGAGTGTATCTTGTGGATGGTGAGACCGAGATAGACATGAGGGAGACCAGTTCTTACACCTTCCAGAACTCCTATGAGGGTGGTGGAAGTGAGATACCCACGCTTGAAGACCCGGTACTGTTACTCTCCAGAAAGGCACAAGGTGAGATACATTACTTCACCATAAGAGTAGAACCGCTACTTGGTGTAGAGGATGGAGAGGTAGGATTATTGACTACCATATGCGGTATACATCCCAATCCACTTACAAGAGATGCTATGATTGACTTTGTACTCTCGAAGAGGATGGAGGTGAATCTGGGTGTATATGATGTGAGCGGAAGGCTGATTAAGAATCTGGTGGATGGAGTGATGGATTCGGGCGAGCACAGTGTGATTTGGGACGGCAGCGACCTTGCCGGAGGCGTATACTTCATCAAGATGCATACGGGTGAGGTGAGTGTGACGAAGAAGGCGATAGTGCTGAGATGAGAGAGGAGGGAAGAGAGAAGAGAGAAGAGAGAAGAGAGACTATGGACTAAGGACTACAAGGAAAAAGGAAAGCTCGGTTTTACATGGTTTACACAGTTTGTTGGGTTATTGTGTAAATACCGAGTGGGGATTGTAGACAGGTGACTTTCGCCTGTATGTAGATAGGTGATACGAGCTTGCTGCAGAACAGGGATGACTTGCGACAAGTGACTCTCAGTTGAGAGCCCCTTTTTTGTTCTCTCGCAAAGGCGCGAAAGAACGTAGAGATAAAAAGCATTTTTAACAAGGACTTTTAAGAGATTTGAAAGGATATAAAATTTTTTGGATTTTTTCTTGACAGATGATGGATTTTCGGTTATACTAAATATATAAGAGTGTCTACTTTTTCTGTTTTAATAGAGAGGAGGGAGTATGAGGTGTGTATGCGTGGTCTTTGTTGTTGTCGGTATCTTGGCTTCTCTGGCAATGAGTTCAGAGCAGCCTATCCTTACGATAAAGGACATTAGCGAAATAGAAGAGATAGCACTTCCTCAGTATTCGGGTTATGAGTACTTTGGAGATAAAGGAGCGGTTGAGGATACTCTACACTATGATGCTTTTCCCAGTTACATTATATGCGTATTCGGCATTGCTCCTTTTAATTTTGAGGGAGCAATAAGGCTAACCCCAACTGAACTTGCCTTATATGACGGATGGCTAATTCGATCAGTAGTATTTTTTCATAGCAACTTGTATGGTTCACATTCCTGCAAAGCCAAGATATATGATGCTGGAACGGCTTCCACGCCCGGCGCAATGATAACTCAGGAACCTTATACTGCTACGACCTTTGATTGGCAGAGAATAGACCTCTTAAATCCCGTAAAAATTGACGCCAGCAAGGACGTATGGGTATCAGTTGAGGTAACACAAGTAAACGATACTGATTGTGTGCTGACAACCGATGCAGGTCCAGCAGATACAGGAAAAGGCGATTTCATGAACGGTGCTGGTTGGTGGGAGCTCTGGACGGGGGGTCTTGATTTTAACTGGAATATTCGGGCTATAGTTGACTCATCTGTAGTTTCTCCCCCGCTTCACCATGGCTGGAATCCAATAGCCCTACCGGTTATACCCGTAGACCCTGACCCGAATGCCTGTTTTGGAGACGACATACCCTTTGTTAACATTTTTGGATACGATGAGCCGAGCAAGAGCTACAACAGTCCACTCGCCCTCGAGATGGGTAAGGGTTACATGCTGCAGTCTCTATGGGTAGACATACTTGATGTCACAGGCACCCCTGTCTCTTTACCTTTTACCATTGCCGGTCTTACAAAATCGTTCCCCAACTCATACTACGGCTGGAATCTCGCAGGGAACCCAGTGGATGACACCATAGATTTTGACGGTCTCACGTTTGACAATGTAAACTTCCTCTACAAGTACTTCAATGGATATAACTATACTTTCTATCCTGGTGGTGGAGAGGATAATCTCATCCCCGACTGGATGGGATTCTGGGTACAGGTTATGGATCCAGGTATGGGTAGTATCACCGTTGATGCACCCGCTGTTGTGAAGGGTAGATCCGAGCCCGTCTGCTGGGATTGGAGATTGAAGGTATCGGCAAAATCGGGTGAGCTTATAGATGAGCATAACTACATAGGTGTATCCTCTGATGAGAGGGCTCTGGACGTGGTGGACTTCCTGGTTCCCCTCTCTGAGTACGTGCAGGTCTACTTTGAGGGAGAAGAGGCAGGATATCAGCAGCTCGTGCTTGATGGTGAGCAGGATACATATGAGATACCCTTTGATGTAGAGGTCAATACAGGAAATCCCGAGGTTACGATCTCTTGGGAGTTTGAGTGTTATCCTCAAGGTATGGGAGTGTATCTTGTGGATGGGGAGACCGAGATAGACATGAGGGAGTATGATCACTATACATTCGCCAACTCCTATGAGGGCGGAGGCAGTGAGATACCCACGCTTGAAGACCCGGTACTGTTACTCTCAAGAAAGGCACAAGGTGAGATACATTACTTCACCATAAGAGTAGAACCGCTACTTG
>CAZRTU010000153.1:0-5060 GCA_964603075.1 uncultured bacterium | reverse complement strand
CTCATCAGATTTCTATCTACTCGATTTTATAGGTTCAGGTGGTGCACTCGATTCGGCCTATAACTCGTGTCCGTACTGGCTCGAATCCACATACGATCTCTCATTTATCTCAGCGTGCAGAGAGGTTAGGCTCTTGTTTAGATTTATATCGAATGGTTCGATATTCGGGGAAGGCTGGTACATAGACGACGTAAGCGTCCAGCCCCATTACCTGAGCGTTGATGAAGAGATAGAAGGGATAACCCTCTTCCAGAATTTCCCAAATCCCTTTGTTTATCTAACTCATTTACCATACAGGATAAATGGTATAGGAAGTATCCGCATCTACGATGTTTCGGGAAGGATAGTCAGGGAATTTGAGAGTTTAACAGACGAAGACTCCCCAATTCTGTGGGACGGCAGGGATAATGAGAACAGGATGGTGCCTGCAGGCATTTATTTCTACAGGCTCGAGACCGAAGGACTTAGCCTTTCAAAGAAGATATTGCGATTGAGATAGCAAAAAATTTGTCTTCCCTGGATAAAGAACATCATGACACCTTGATCATCCTATCTAAAGCCACCTTCGCCTTTTTCATAATCTCCTCCCGGATCACTATTTCGTGGATTTCACTTTCCAAGGAAATCAAAATGTCCTCTAGTTTTGTCATCTTCATATCCCTGCACATCTTGGGGGGGCCGAGCGAGTAGAATTCCTTTCTGGGATTTTCTCTCTTCAGCCGCGCTATAAGTCCCTCTTCAGTACCAACCACGATGGTCTTTTTATAGCTTTCTTTTGCGTAATCGACCATTCCGCCTGTGGAGAAGACACCGTCAGCGAGGTCGATTACCTCTTTTCTGCATTCTGGATGAACTATAATGGCTGCATCTGGATGAGCCAGTCTCGCCTTCTGTACGTCTTCCTTCCCGAACCGCTCGTGGACATAACAGTAGCCATCGTAAGGAATTATCTCCTTTTTGGTAAATCTTGACACCCAGTTTGCGAGATTTCTATCGGGTACGAATATTATTTTTTTTGCATCGACGCTATTTACTACCTCTACAGCATTTGCCGACGTACAGCATATATAGCTTTCAGCCTTTATTTCGGCAGTCGAGTTTACATATGAGACCACCGCTGCATCCGGGTGTTTATTTTTCAAGTAATTGAGTTGGCGTGGTGTAATCATATCCGCCATTGGGCAGCCAGCAAATCTTCGCGTGATCAGAACCTTCTTTTCTGGCGACAATATCTTAGCCGTCTCAGCCATAAATCTAACTCCGGCGAATACAATCATTCTCGCACCGGTCTCATGGGCACTCCTTGAGAGGTCGAGTGAATCACCAAGGAAGTCCGCTATCATTTGTACCTCAGGAATCTGGTAGTTGTGCACGAGTATCACTGCATTTTTATCCTCTTTCAATTTTCTTATCTCTTCTCTTATACCCATATTCTCCCCAGAGTGGATTAGCTAAAATTTAAATAGTTTTACCATCTCCCCTCTCCAGCCTGATTGCCAACTCTATTGCGTTCTTCATTGGTTGGAGATCTGCGATGCCCTTTCCGGCAATATCGAAGGCTGTTCCATGTGGAGGTGAGGTACGCAAAAAAGGAAGACCTATCGTTACATTTACGGCATTCTCGAAGGAGAGGAGTTTCACTGGGATTAATCCCTGGTCGTGATACATTGCTATGAAGAGGTCAAAATCCTCTCTGTAGGCTGTGTCCGGTGCGAGTGGACCACTTGCATCTATGCCCCTTCTCTTTGCCATATCTATAGCAGGGATTATAAACTTCTCCTCTTCGTCCCCGATGCTTCCACCTTCTCCGGAATGTGGATTTAATCCCAGAACTCCTATCCTGGGTTTTTGGCATAAGCCCAAGATCTTGCTGTGTCTGGAGACGAAGGCGCTCCCCTGCTCTATGGTATTGTATATCATCTCTACAGAGAGCTCTTTACTTACACGAGACAGGGGAATGTGTCGGGTTACGATCGCCACATTGAGTCCCTTGCTGCAGAATAACATCGTGTATCTCCTGACACCGAAGGATCGGGCAATCATCTCGGTGTGTCCCCTGAAATCGTGTCCGGCCATGCATATTGCCTGTTTGCTTACAGGTGCAGTAACGAGAGAGGATATCCTATTCTCTTTAAGCAGGTTGATTGCGTGGAGGATTGTTTTGTATGCAATTTCGCCACTCTGTTTTGATGGCGTGCCGTATTCGATCTCGAAGTCGGCTCTGACATCCTCAATCGCGGGTAAATCTTTTATGCCCAAGCGTTCTCTCTCTCTCTGGATAATTCTCGAGGGACCTATGATTAAGAACCCCTTTTTTTCTATCGCAGCCGATGCCCCGAGAGACACCTCTGGTCCAATACCAGATGGATCACCTATAGTAATACCTATCATATGCCAAGAAGAATAGGACACAGATACAAAGAGATTCAAAAGTCAAATATCAAGAATCAAAATTATTCGACAGATCAAAAAACGTCTCGCTAAGGCGGGATGGTCTATTTTTTCCAATATATTATCTTTTCCATATATGAGGATTCTTCGGATTTTTTGAATTTTGATATCTAATATTACATCTTCGGTCTATACTTACATAGGGGTATTAAAAAGCACTGCCTTAATCTCTGTATACTCTTCAATCGCAAATTTAGGTCCTTCTCTCCCGACACCGCTCATCTTCATGCCACCGTATGGCATTGGGTCAGCACGGTAGGTGGGGACATCGCCGATGATGACACCTCCCACATCGAATCCCTCTATAGCCCTCAGCGCGGTGTTGATGTTGTTTGTAAAGATGCCTGCCTGCAAACCATATTTTGTATTGTTCACTTTGATTATAGCCTCTTCTACTCCTGAGAATTTATTTACACAGACTGCGGGACCAAACAACTCCTCGCTCATAACCTTGCAGTCTTCATCGGCATTTAATATAACAGTTGGTTGGAGCAGTGTCCCACCGACTGCTTTTCCGCCGCAGAGAATCTCCGCCCCCTTTTCTTCTGCCTCTTCTATCCAGGATACTACTCTATCTCTTGCCTCCTTTGAAATCATTGGACCAACATCTGTACCCTCTTCCATCTGGTCTCCTATCTTTACTGCCTTGACCTTTGGTATAAACAAAGAGAGGAATTCGTCCATTATACTCTCCTCTACAAAGACCCTCTGAACGGATATACATACCTGTCCAGCTAATGCATAGCCACCCCGCAAGATCCTTTCTGAGGCATAATCTAAATCTGCATCATCCATTACCACGCAGGCAGAGTTTGAACCGCACTCCAGAAGAACCCTTTTTATTCCCGCATTCTTCGTTATCCTTTCTGCAGCCCCGAGACTGCCGGTAAAAGATACGACTCTTATGTCCTGATGTGACACTAAATACTCACCAATCTCTTCACCAGAACCCATTATCACCGAGAGTACGTCCTGGGGTAGTCCAGCCTTAAGAAGGCAATCCTTCAAGAGTAGCGAAGTAAGCGGTGTTTTCGTTGATGGTTTTAGAATAACGGCATTGGAAGCAGCTAATGCAGGTCCTACCTTGTGGGCTACGAGATTCAAGGGGAAGTTAAAGGGGGTTATCGCTCCCACCAAACCGACAGGCACCCTTATAAAGAACCCGCTCTTCTTCTCACCTGAAGGCACACTGTCATAGGGAATTGTCTCTCCAGAGAGTCTTTTTGCTGCCTCTGCCGACAGGATGAACGTCTGCATAGCCCTTTCCACCTCCGCTCTCGCCTCTCTTATCGTCTTACCGGATTCGAGGGCGATGGTGGTAGCAAATTTCTCTTTCCTATCTCTTATCATTTCCGCAGTCTTTAAGAGGATCAGAGATCTCTTGTAGGAAGATAGTCTACTGAATGATATCTGTCCTTCTATTAGCCTCTCCAATTCCCTATCAACATCTTCTTTAGTACTCCCTTCGACATAATCTACGACTGTACCATCATAGGGATTTTTTACTGGGATTCTCATATTCCCCCCGAAGGTATTAACCAGCATTGTCAAAAATTCAACCACAGAGCACGCAGAGCATTTTTGAACTTTGATTTGTATATTTGATTTTTGATATTTAATATTTAATATTTCCTCCCTGCCTGCCGTCAGGCAGGCGTTAGGCAAGTTAGCCCTGCAGTAAACTTCTATTCGTCGTTTTGATTTTTCCAGTCTGATATCATTTCTACAAACTCTTCCTCGGTTATGATCTTTACACCTAATTCCCTTGCCTTGTCATATTTTGACCCGGGAGATTCACCCACAACTACAAAGTCGGTGTTCCTGGACACGGAAGAAGAGACATATCCTCCGAGTTCTTCTATTTTCCTTGTCGCCTCTTCTCGCACAAAGCCAGAGAGTGTACCTGTCAGGACGAACCTCTTCCCATTAAGTGTTAGAGATCTCCTCTCGCCCTCAGACTCTCTGCCCATATTGACCCCCGCTTCCTCTAGTCTACCTATTATTTCCCTGTTTTCAGGGTCATTGAAGAATTTTACTATCGATTCCGCCACTGCAGGTCCAATCTCAGGTATCTGAATGAGTTCCTCGGGTTTTGCCCTTTTGAGGTTATTCATTTTTTGGAAGTGGGTTTTGAGTATCCTTGCAGTATGTGAGCCGACCTCTCTTATACCGAGTGCGAATATTACCCTTGAGAAATCACGATTTTTGGATTCCTCTACTGCGTTCATCAGGTTTTCAACCGATTTAACTCCCATCCTCTCCAGCGATAGAAGGGTTTCTCTCTTCATATAGTATATGTCTGCATAGTCTTTCAAGATATCTCTTTTGACAAGTTGATCGACAAGTTTTTCGCCGAGTCCCTCTATATCCATGGCGTTTCTTGCTGCAAAGTGAATTATGCGTCCCTTCACCTGTGCTGGGCAGCCTGCATTTACACATCTATATGCGACTTCTCCTTCATATTTGACGATCTTGGAACCACACGAGGGACACCTATCGGGCATCTTAAATACCTTTTCTTTGCCTGTTCTGGCAACGGGCACGCTCTTAACCACCTCAGCTCTAACCTCCACCCCCTACTCAAAGAACCCCATGTCGACCACCATTAA
>CAZRTU010000152.1:0-5206 GCA_964603075.1 uncultured bacterium | reverse complement strand
TCAAAAGCAAGACCAGAAGAGAGATAGATAAGCTCGGTAAGGGTATAGAGGAACTCATCAAAAGATTGGAAAAAGAGATTGAGGAGGACTGAGAAAGATATTGTTCTATGTCTTTTGGTGAAACGGTCTTCGTAACTTTTACTTGACATTAAAGACAGGGGGTAGTATGCATTGGCTCGATCTCGTCATCATTGCTTTTATAATAATTGGCGCCGTATATGGACTAATCAAAGGATTAATTAGAGGACTTTTTGGAATAATTGCCCTTATAGGTGGAATTTGGATTGCAGCCCGCACATACAGACAAGTTGCCTCATATCTTCCTTTCGCTAATGAGACGTTATGCAATATCGTCAGTTTTATCATTATTTTCTTATTGGTGGCTGTAGTAGTGGCTCTGATTGCTTTCTTTATAAGTAAGATAGTACATTTTGCCTTCTTGGGATGGGTAGACAGGATTTTTGGACTTGTATTTGGCATTCTGATTGGAATATTTGTGAACTGGGTTATCTGCATATTGATACTTACATTCGCCCCGGGTGGAAAGGACTTGATAAAGAGTACAAGGTTTGCACCTAAGATACTCTCCGCCGGAAGTTTCTTTAGGAAGTACTTCCAGAGAAGTATAACGGAAGAAAGGAATAAACCAGAGAGCCTGAGCTATAGTTATAAGATTGAGAGTGTGGTAATTAACTAAAATCTATATGAAGGTTACTATGCAAGCCCTGAAAGTATCTATACCTGATGAGATATGGAAAAAATTTTCGGAAAGACTCAAGAAGGAAGGAGTGGTGGAAGTCATTCATAGACTTTTTGATTACGTCATAGAAAGGCTCGCATCCAGAATAGATAATATAAGGACAGAAGACGGCAGAGCAATATCTTTCTACGAGGAAGAAAGGGAAATATTGACGATAAATGTCACGCGTAAAGACCTCCGTATATACATACATCCCCCAGCTTACGCCTTTTTTGACCCCGAATCCAGGTTTGAAGTAGAGAAATTCAGATTTTGGGAAGGGTCTTTTCAAAAAAAGTCAGGCAGGTACAGGGCTATGAGTTTTTGGATATCCGATGTAAAATATCTATCTGGAGCAGCCGAGATCATAGATTCCATACCCAACAAGCACCCAAGCAAATAAACACAAGGTCATCAAATATCTGCTCATGGCCCCTACCTTTTCGGTCTTGAGGTTCTATAAGGAATAAAAGTGTTAGGGATACAAAAAAACATATCATTATTTCTTGGATTGATTCTTTTTCTTACCGCAACTGCCTTGACAGCTGAGCCTGATCCCAATTCACATAATTGGTATACGAGACAGATACTAATAGATAGGCTCATGCAGTACCAGGGTGAATTTTCCTACAACGATGAGGAGATAGATAAACTGTCAAAAAATACAACGAGCCTTTTAGACTCGACGGGCTTGGATTCATTCATAGTTGGAACGATGGACTCACAACATATTCCTGGACTGTCTGCCTGTATAGTAAAAGAGGGTGAGATATTATGGTCTGGCCACTACGGTTACGCAAACATTGAGCAGGGAGTGGAGGTGGGAGATTCTACACTCTTTATGCTGGCTTCAGTTTCAAAGACCATTACTGGAGTTGCGGTTATGCAGCTCTATGAAGAGGGTCAGTTTGCTCTCGAATGCGATATAAACGACTACCTCTCCTTCAATGTTGAAAACCCAAACTATCCTGATTCAATCATTACCTTCCGTATGCTTCTCACCCATACCTCAAGCATCAGGGACAACTGGTTTACGCTGGCTTTTCTTACGGTTCAGGGTGATTCTCCAATAACCCTGGAAGACTTCCTGCAAGACTACCTGGTACAAGGCGGTATTTACTACAGTTCCGCAAGCAACTACCATAACTGGCCACCAGGCTCAGAATATGACTACTGTAACGTTGCAGTTGGTCTCGCAGGACATCTTGTTGAGACAATAGGGAATACCTCCTTTAATCAGTACTGCAGGGTCAATATTTTTGAACCCCTGAGCATGCATGAGACCTCCTGGTTTCTTGCAGACCTGGATACTAATAAGGTAGCATTACCCTATCATTGGACTGGCTCTCGCTATATGTCGTATGGCCACTGGGGAAATCCAATCTATCCATCTTTTCAACTCAGGACGAGCACTCTCCAGCTTGCCCGTTTTCTAATCGCCATTATGCAGATGGGACAGATAGACGGTTTGAGAATACTGGACAGCACAATGGTCGAATTGATGACCACAGTACAATACCCAGACATTGTTTCGGGCCAGGGCCTACTCTGGGTAAATAGGGATATAAACGGTAGATCAGTCTGGGGACACAGCGGATTTATATTAGGTGTGAGAACAGAGATGTGGTTCAGCCCCCAGGAGGATATTGGGGTCATGGTGCTTACTAATGGAGAGTCGGATGTCCTCTCAGTAGTAAATGAACTATTTGAATTTGCCGCTGGATGTACTGAGATAGCCGAAGGAGAAGATAATCCTCCTTTGCAACGAGACCTGACTAAATACCTTACATACCCCAACCCATTTAATTCTCGGGTGACCGTTTACTTCGAACTTGCCGCTCCCTCTGATGTTAACTTGGAGGTCTACAATATCGCCGGGCAAGAAGCCGCCTCACCGATAAGTGATAAATTGCCATCCGGTGAGCATAAATATACTTTCGACGCAGTGGATTTGCCCCCAGGTGTTTACTACTTCCACTTAAAGACCGATTTTAATTGCATAACTCAGAAGACTCTGTTAGTAAGATAGGAAATTGCACGAGAAATAAAAAGATATAAACCGTTCCGTGTCTCTTAAAAATCCCTGTAGAAAAGAAGGATAAATTAACAGGGATTGGAAGAGAATCGTATGAGTAAAAGACACGAATAAAAGAATCTCTTGTGTCTCGTTCAAGTCCCTGTTGATGAAGATTAAAAATTCTGTTTAGATCCATTGCTAATTTTGAATTGATTCAGCTGAGTTTTTGATCTTTTGTCTTATGTCTTCGGACTTCAGTCTTGTCAATTCGCGTCCTATATTCTTTTAGACATTAATTATAAATGATTCTTAAAATTTTTATTTCTTTTTTTAATCTGCGTTAATCTGCGTCCCAAATCTGTGTAATCATATTTACTGAATCCTAAACAGGAGGTTTATATGGGGAGGTTTAGGCAGTATGGTATCATAGCTTGCATTTTTGCCGCTCAGATTTTATTATTCAGCGGGTGTGCTGCTATAATCAAAGGTACCCACGAGGAGGTAGCCTTTAGCTCGGACCCATCTGGTGCAGAGGTTTATGTAAATGGACGCATGATGGGTTCCACACCCTTTGCACTGAAACTCGAGTCAAAGGAAACCTATGTTATAGAATTTAAGAAAGAGGGATATGAGACCAAGACTTATACAATTACCAATCATCTCGGTGCAGGCTGGGTAGTCCTTGACGTCATTTTTGGCCTTGTACCGGTTGTCGTTGATGCAGCTACCGGTGCCTGGTATGAATTGGACCAGGAGAATATAAATGCCGTCCTCGCCAAACAACAGTGAACTCAGTCTTATCCTTAAGAACACTGACATTTAGAATTAGGCAATTGAGTTCACCAAGTTTTTTCTGTAAACACAGTTTCCTTTTACATTTCTTTCATTGTCTTTGGTCTCTTGTCTTTGGTCATTGGTCTTCGGTTCTACTGTTTTCTATTCTCTATTTGCTATTTGCTGCCTTTTAGAAGGAGGTAAGAGATGGATAAGCATGTTACGGTTGTAGCAGCGCTCCATATAGGCTTTGGAGCACTTGGGGTTTTGATTGCATTCATAGTCCTTGTTGTTGTAGTGGGTGCCGGGTGGTTTTCAGGGGAGGAAGAAGCTATAGCCATCACCTCGATTGTGGGGCCTCTCGTGGCTTTTATACTATTCTTATATTCAGCGCCAAGAATAATTGGTGGGTTTGGACTCCTGAAGCACAAATCCTGGGCAAGGATTCTCGTTCTCATAATGTCTGTACTGGCACTGGTGAATGTCCCCGTAGGAACTGCTGTGGGAGTATACTCTATATGGGTGCTCGTAAGTGATAAGACAGCTCAGTTATTTGCACAAGTATCCGGGTAAAGGCAGGTTCTCTTAGTTTTATATAGTAGGAAATTGTAGGCACGATTTCAAATCGTGCTGGCACAAATTGACCTACTTTCTGTCGCAGGTAAGTGAGTCCTTACTACCTGTCCTACGTTCTAATTTAAACCGTGGGGCAAGGCTTCAGCCCTGCGGAATAGAGCTTTAGGCAAATTCGAAGATCTGCTTTGACTGTGTACCCTCTGGATTATAGAGTGGGTGTCGCGAGCAGAAGGTTACTCCTTTTAATAATTCTTTTGTATTCCAGAACGGTATCTTAGAATATTTCTTAATCGGTATCCACATAAGGTATGCCTTGAATTTTTTCCCTTTATATTTTGCGCTGATTCTTAAGTCTACAGAATCTATTGGACGGAAGCCCAATTTCTCCATTTGCGATTTTTTACACCAGTTACTTGGATAATCCTCCAGAGCAATCGTAACAAGAGCATCGGCTTTTCCCCTGATTGATTTGATTGTATTATCTAATAATAGGCTGCCAAAGTTGTGTCCCTTTGCTCTCCTTAATACCCAGATACAATTCATAACATAAATTCCATCACCTTTAACTGGTAATCCCGAAGCCTCTGCCGGAGTATATTCAATCTGACCGACGACCTCTTTATTCCAGAGCAGTATCTTCTTATGTAAACCATCTGGTATCGCCCTCTTTAAATAATCTTCGCGATATATTCTAAATCTGAGTGGAAGGCATCTATAGAGATAGTCTTTGTATCTTTTATTTTGTGTTATGTCGATTATTTTTGGTCGGATCTTTGCCTCCTCGGTAATAAATGGGTTCCTTACCTTAAAAGTATATATATATATATACTATAAATTTAACGATCTGTCAAGAAAAAAATTTTTTTCTCTTACAGAAAGTGTACCAAAATAAAGATGACCCCCCAAAAAATAAGGGTAAAATAATTCTTGAATTACGTATTTCTTTGCTGTCTTTCTTGGATTTCTTACACTAATGGAATGGGGTATAGTGAGTACATAGATTATATAGCCCCCCTGAAATCTTTAAAGAGCGTATCTCTAAAAATCGAGAAACAGCGGGTGCAAATATAGGATAGAAAATAGAATTAGAAAGGAATTAT
>CAZRTU010000151.1:0-5220 GCA_964603075.1 uncultured bacterium | reverse complement strand
AATATGCCTTTAACCTGTTTGTGCCTGTAGCGTATCTTAATTTCGAGGGAGAGGGATCGCTTGGGGGGTGGTTCTATCAGCCAATTCGGGCTGTTACAGAAGAAGACGTCTGAATATAGATCCTCATTTCTACCAACCACCAACGTGTTACTATGATGGTCTATTGCCACGACATAGTAAGGGCTCCTGTCTGGTCTTCCTATACCCTTTCTCTGCCCTATTGTATATCGAAACAATCCCTTATGCTTACCTAAAAAATTTCCGCGAGTGTCGATGATGCCTCCCGGAAGATCTTCTCTTCCGTTGAACATAAATTCCAGATAGCCCTTTTCTGTAAAACAGAGATCCTGACTTTCTCTATTTATGTTTTTATCTATACCCAACTCTCTTGCTATCCGAATCACGGTCTCTTTCTCTAAATTGCCGAGGGGAAACAGCAGGTCCTTGATTCTTTCTCTGTCTATCATGGCGAGGAAATAGGACTGATCCTTTTCTCTGTCGATTCCTTTCTTTATCTGTGGGTTATTGTTGTAACAGGTTCTGACGTAATGTCCCGTTGCATACTTGTCGAAATTTAGTCTGTCCATCGCCACACCGAACTTTATAAGTTTGTTACATACTGCACATGGATTCGGAGTTCTTCCTCTGCCGTATTCTCCTGTGAGATAGTTTATTACACTCTTCTCGAAATCATCTCTAACGTCGAGTACCTTATGTTTTATACCCAGTCTTTTAGTGGCCTCTTTTGCCCTCTGGATGTCCTTACCGCAGAGGGTGTGCATATCAAGGGTTACTCCTGTTACCTTATGTCCCCTCTGTTTGAGGATAAATGCAGCTACTATGGAATCCACACCCCCGCTTATAAGTACGACGATATCCATAATCGGTTAAAGAAGACTAATGTTTAGATCGTACTAATTTTAACACAAAATAATTTAAAAGTCAACTAAAAATAACAGGTAACTACCTTATTGACATCAAAGTGTTCCTGATTGGTGCCTGTAGTTTTTAATTTTTCCTTGACAAAGCAGGTAAAATATGTTATACTAAAAGGCGAATTTTAAAACGCAAGGGGGATATATGGTTTATAAGAACTATATAAGCGGCAGGTGGGTTGCTGCGCTTTCTGGTGAGACTTTTGTCAAGAAAAATCCTGCTCAAAAGGGCGAACGCATAGGAGAATTTCCCACATCAGGTTCAAGGGATGTAAATCTTGCCTGCCAGGCAGCAAAAGAGGCTCTACCAGGGTGGAAAGCACTTTCCTTCGTTACGAGAGGAGAGATAATGAAGAAATTTGGCGATCTCCTGACAGAGAAGAAAGAGGAGCTTGCCACGATAGAGACAAGAGAGATGGGAAAGGTGCTTAAAGAGACGAGAGGAGATGTACAGGAAGGTATTGATACAGCATATTATGCCTTTGGCGAAGGCAGGAGGTTCTTCGGCCATACAGTTCCCTCAGAATTGCAAGATAAACTCTGCCTGACCTTTAGAAGACCAATAGGAGTAGCTGGACTGATAACTCCTTGGAACTTCCCGGTTGCAATCCCTTGCTGGAAACTGGTGCCAGCTTTACTCTCAGGAAACACCGTGGTCTTCAAACCGTCGAGAGAGGCTCCATTATCTGCAAGCAGAGTCATTGAGCTGTTACTCGAGGCGGGTGTACCTGAAGGCGTTGTGAACCTTGTTCACGGTCCAGGATCAGTGGTTGGGGAAGCAATCCTTTCACATCCAGACATAGACGTGGTCTCTTTTACTGGATCGGTAGAGACGGGGAAGAGAATAGCTGAGGCTTGCGGTAAGACACTGAAGAGGGTCTCGCTCGAACTCGGAGGAAAGAACGGGCAGATTGTCTTGGCAGATGCAGATCTGGAGCTTGCACTGGAGGGTGTGGTTTGGGGTGCATTTGGCACCACTGGACAGAGGTGTACAGCCACATCGAGACTAATCTTGGAGGAGAGCATATACGATGAATTTATATCCATGCTGGTCAAAAGATCTGAGGAGATAAAGATAGGAGATGGCCTAAACGAAGATGTAGAGATGGGTCCACTTGTGTCTGAGAATCAGCTTGAGAAGGTAAAGAAATATGTTGAGATCGGTAAAAATGAAGGCGCAAAATTGATATGCGGGGGAGAGCAACATACAGATGGTAAATACAAGGAAGGATGGTTCTTTAAGCCTACTGTATTTGCAGATGTTAAGCCTGAGATGAGGATAGCCAAGGAAGAGATATTCGGGCCCGTACTTTCCGTTATCAGAGTAGCTGATCTTAACGAGGCGATAAGGGTAATAAATAATGTATCCTATGGTTTATCATCCTCAATATATACGCGGGATATAAATAAAGCCTTGAAGGCCCGCGAGAGTATTGAGGCTGGTATTACCTATATTAACGGACCGACTATTGGTGCGGAGTGTCACCTCCCATTCGGTGGGGTAAAGAATACAGGCAACGGGCATAGGGAGGGAGGATGGACTGTATATGAGATATTTACAGAAATTCAGACTGTCTACATTGATTACTCAGGTAAACTCCAGAAGGCGCAGATTGACACACAGACAGGGTGAAGAGAGAAGAGAGATATTCACCTTGCGAGATTTTTTGATTATTTAACAATTTTTTCGCTCCTCACTCTTCACCATTCGCCGTTTCATATTTTATAGGGAGGGGTGTAATATGAAGATCTTTATTGATACGGCAAATCTTGAGGAGATAGGAGAGATTGCAGCCTGGGGCATTCTTGATGGTGTTACTACAAATCCCACCCTGCTCTCTAGAGAGGTCGAGAGAACAAAGAAGAAACCCATTTATATACTCAAAGAGATATGTAACATGGTTGATGGTCCAGTCACTGCAGAAGTGACCACTAAAGATGCTATGGATATCGTTGACGAAGGAAAGAGATTGAGAAAGATAGCGGAAAATATTTGTATAAAGGTACCAATTTGTAGAGACGGACTTATTGCTATAAGGAAATTGAGGGATGAGAATATTATGACCAATACCACTCTTGTATTTTCTGCGAATCAAGCCATTTTAGCGGCAAAGGCTGGGACAAATTTTGTCTCTCCTTTCATAGGGAGAATGGATGATATAGGCAACGAAGGAATGGAAATAGTCCAACAGATAGTAACGGTGTTTGATAACTACTGTATGGATACAGAGGTTGTAGTAGCATCCGTAAGACATCCTATGCATATTGTTGATGCAGCAGTCATAGGTGCAGATGTTTGCACTATCCCATATAATGTAATAAAAAAAATGTTACATCACCCGCTAACCGATTTAGGAATTGAGAGATTTCTAAGAGACTGGGGCAAGGTTGGCAAGTAGATATTTATATGGTATGCTTAAAAAAAATTTTCTTTACAGCTTTTCATCCTTCCTTCTTATAGTAATCCTCATAGTTCCACTAAACATATATTGTGATGAGGAAGGCTTTACTTCCCTGTATGATTCGAGAAGAACTGCCATCGTGGTCGCTGCAGAGAAGATCTCACCCGCAGTAGTTTCTATCAGTGTTCTTAAAAAGGGATATGTGAGAGCGACTCCGATGTACAGGGATCCCTTCTTTGATTTTTTCTTTCCAAGTCCTCTATATGAAAGAACTATCGAGAGCCTGGGCTCGGGTTTCCTCGTCTCAGCAGATGGGTTTATACTTACAAATGAACACGTGGTGGAGGGTGCCGAGGATGTCAGAGTCACGCTTTTTTCTGGTGAAAAATACGATGCGAAGGTGATGGGGACGTCGAAAGAGGTAGACCTTGCCTTACTTAAGATAGATGGAAACGATCTTCCAGTGTCTTTTCTGGGTAATTCCGATAGTATTTTCATAGGTGAGTGGGCGGTTGCAATAGGTAATCCCTTTGGTTTTTTTCTTGAAAATACCGAACCAACTGTCAGCTGTGGAGTAATAAGTGCAGTTGGAAGGAATATCCGCTCACAGATAGAAGATAGGACTTATCGAGATATGATACAGACAGATGCAGCAATTAACCCCGGGAATAGTGGGGGACCACTCGTGAACGCAAACGGAGAGGTAATTGGTATAAACACGTTCATATTTAGCGAGAGTGGCGGTTCCATTGGCATGGGATTTGCAATACCCATGAATACTGCCAAGAAGACAATGCAGGAGATTATGAGCGGGGAGGCGCAGAAACCCTGGGTTGGTATAGGGGTAGAGACACTCAACTCTCTGATGTCACTGGCACTTGGGAGTCCGATCGCCGATGGTGTTATCGTTGCGTCAGTCGATAGGAACAGCCCTGCAGATGAGATAGGATTTGAACCCGGGGACATAATATACAGGATAGATAAAACCCCTATAGAGGATGCGAGAGACTATTATAAGCTAAGAGATAGACTGGAGCCCGGTGACAGAATAAAACTCAATGTTATAAGAGATGGTGAATATTATTTTGCCGATCTGACAGTAGGCAGGAGGTAAGGGTGTACTCGGTACTTTGTTGATTTTCCAGTATGGAGTGCTATAAGTGGTCTATACTTTTTTTTTCGATTCTGGCTTTTGTCCTATCAGGATGTAACGAACAGACAGAGGAAGTAAGTCAGGAGATCAAACCCATTTTAGACAGCGGTTATTACACCCTGGTAAAACCTCTTATCGACAGTGCCAGAAGCTCGATCGATGTTATGATGTTTCTTGTAAGTGATACGACCGAGGGTTTTGGAGAACCTGGTGGATTGCTTGCTGTATTATGTGATGCATACTCAAGGGGAGTACAGGTCAGGGTTTTACTCAATACAATCGAAATAAGCAACCAGGAGGCGATCGAGTTTTTGCAGACAAGGGGTATTCCCGTAAAAAAGGCAGACAGATACTCTCACACAAAGCTTATTGTTATTGATGACGCTATAACTGTCATAGGTTCACATAACTGGACATCTTCAGCCTTCGGCTCGAACTACGAGGCGAGCATACTGATAAGTGACGAGATAACAGCACTAGAGTACAGAGATTATTTTGACGTGCACTATAGCGTGGGAATAGAGCCGTGAATTATGAATTATGAATGACGAATGGCTAATGACGATTAAAATTGGCTCGTGACTGACGACTGATGACTATTTTGCATTTTGATATTTGATTTTAATATGGGGGAATTAAATACAAGAAGAATGAGAGTTTCGAATTACCAATTATCAATATCCAATATCCAATAAAATATCCAAGTCTTAAACCCCGTTAGACTCTCAAA